>VBLV01000215.1:0-527 GCA_005879045.1 Methanobacteriota archaeon
CCGACCACGGTCCTCGAAGTTTTGGGCGCGGAGCTCACGGTGAGCCCGGTGCACACGGCCGCCTGGGGAGCGATCCGTCCGGGAGCGGGCCTTGCCATCCGGTTTCCGCGCTTCACCGGACGATGGCGTGACGATAAAGGACCCGAGGATGCAACGACAACAAAAGAGCTGCTCGAGATGTACCGACAGCAACTCAAACAGACGAAAAAGGGAACCGCCGCGCTAGCGTAGCTCGAAGCGCCCAGACCTTGCATATCGCTTGACAATTCGCTCGAGGTCCTCGAGGCGGGCAAGGACCAGAGAACCGGACGGCGGCCTCGTGAGTTCCCCGAGCGAGGTCCTCTGAATCCAGGCCGCGCGCATCCCGACCTTGATGGCGCCTTGCAGATCGAGGGCGGCATCGGAGACGAAGAGGCTTTCCGACGGTTTCGAGCCGAGAGACTCCATCGCCGTGCGATACATCCGCGGGTCGGGCTTGTAGGTGCGCACCTCTTCCGAAATAGTAATCGAGTCGA
Organism: Methanobacteriota archaeon; assembly: GCA_005879045.1. Taxonomy (GTDB): domain Archaea; phylum Thermoplasmatota; class Thermoplasmata; order RBG-16-68-12; family RBG-16-68-12; genus RBG-16-68-12. The sequence goes on from VBLV01000215.1 coordinate 516, forward strand.
AAGCCCCCTTGA
>VBLV01000215.1:584-3413 GCA_005879045.1 Methanobacteriota archaeon
GCAGGGCGCGGAGCCAAGCCGCCGAGACGTCCGGATGGAGGGCACACCGCTGGACATAGCCATCCTAGGCCTCTCGGACGAGTCGGGTCGCTTCCTCGAGGGCCTTCTCGCGGTTGCGTTCCTCAAGGAGTTCGGCGAGAACATCGGTGGCAATATCGCGCTCGGATCGGAACTTCGGACCGGTTGCCGCGGGTAGGCTCGCAGAGGTCTTCGTTGCCCAGAGCAAGGCGAGGGGGATTGGGCCGCGTACATGGATTGCCTGAAGTCGGCTGGCCATCGAAGTCACGATGCCGCGGAGGTCCACGAGGGTCCCGCCAAGATCGAAGAACACAAAGGGCCGGGTCGTCACAGAATCGACCTCAACTGCCTCTCCCGCCACCCAACCGAACGAGATATCGGGAGCGGTATTTATTTGACTTCCTTTATATGTGTCGGAACGGAACGCGGTTCCGGACAATCGGATGGTCAACCCGCTCTTCGAAGTCCTCATTGAAGCGCCCCTCGCATCGGCCGCGGCGTGGTTCATCCTCGCCGCGTTGCAGATCTACCGAGATCGATGGCACACCTGGACGGAAGCGTTCTTCCTCTTCTGTTGTTTCTTTGCCGGCCTCTACGCGATCGGCGATTGGCTTCTGTTTCACTCGGTCTCGGAGTACTACGCAAGGCTCTCGGCGCTCGTCAGTCTGACCGGTCTCACGCTTGCGGTGAATTTCTTTCTCCTGTTCACGCTGGTCTACGTCGACCGGATGAGACGGGCATACTGGGCACTGATGGCCGTCTCCATCGTGATGCTGCTCCTCGTATTCCGATTCGGAATCACGATGATGAATCTGCCCACGGCGGACGCGCCTCTGTTCGTCCCGGTCTTCGACTTTCCTATTCTGGGAATCTACCTGGCGTACATCCTGACGTATTCGATCGTGGGAATTCGGAACCTGTATAGGCTCTACCAAATCGTGCGGAAGAGTAGTGCGACCCTCGCGCGCCGGGCAGCCGGCCTCATGGTGACATTCACCCTGGTCTTGGTCCTGGGCCTCTCGACGAACGGGATCCTAGGCTTGACCGGCAACCAAAGTTTTCCTCCACCTCTCTCGACCCTGCTCATTTTCGTCGCCGGGAGCGCCTACTACACGCTGTATCCGATCGGCCGAGAGCGAATCTCGGAGGCGATTCGGATGTTCCAGGCCCGCCGCTATTCGATCAAGGCGGTCTTCCTGACGTTCCACGACGGCACGTTGATCGGGGCGAAAACGAAGCCGGGCGAGACAACAATCGACCAGGATCTCTTCGGCGCGACGCTCGATGTCATCCAGAATTTCATGCGGACTTCGTTCCCGATCCTCCGCGGTAAGTCGCTGAGCTCCATCGTCCACGGCACGTACACGCTGGTCATCGAGAAAGCGCGATACTCTTACTTGACCGTCGTCCTGGAAGGCGAGGAGACGGATCAACTCCGCCGCCAGATGCGGGACGTCCTCATTACGTTCGAGGCGCAAAACCGACCTGCGCTCCAGAAGTGGCAGGGCGTCCCCAGCGAGGCGCGGGGGACCGAGGAACTCCTCACGGGATTCTTCGTCGAGTCGCCGCTCGTCTAGGCGTACACCTGGATGAGCCCCACCGGCGAGCCGACGACGAAGAGCTTGCGCGGCTTCGGCGTCAATCGGACAATCTTCTGCCGGAGCCGGATCTCGCGGTCGCGGTACCGGGCCTTGATTTCGTCGATCGAAGCGTACGTTTTTGAGAGCGCCTCGCCCTCGTTGAGGAGCTTCGCGAGGTACGTGACCGCGACCATCGCCGCGTACTCGTTGAAGTTCCAGTTGCTGTGGACCGTGCCGTTCTGCGAATAGACGTACGCGGCCTTCCGCATCCGGATCGGAATCCATCCGCCGGAGATCCCGAGCTTCGTGTGCCGCACGACGACATCGATCGGCGGCAGCGCCTCGAGGAGAGCTCGTCCGTCAGGGGAAAGGAACCACTCTTCCTCGTAGTCCATCAGGAAATGCGCGTCGAACTTCGGGTGCGAGGGCATCGGGAAGGCGCGGTTGAACTCCTGTTCGAGCTCGTAGCCCTCGCGGATCCCCTCCAGATGGATGGCCAGTCCATGACGGCGCGCGTACTCGCGGAACGGGTCGATGCCCTTCAGCAGGATCTCCAGGAACCGCTTCGTTTCCTCGGGACCGCGGTCGCGATTGTAGACCGTGTGCGTCATGATGACGTTCGTCCGGGCGCCGAGGCTCGCGAGGGTGTGGACCAGCGCGAGACAGTACAGGGCCGCGTCCGCGTCGACGTCGCCCGTCACCGGGACGGACAGGGTGGATCGCGTGCCGTCGGGGATGTCGTACATCACGAGATCACGGAGTCCCTGGAACGCCTTGTCCGAGTCGACGCCCAGCCCGAGGGAATGGGAGAGGACGTTCCATTGTTCCGAGAACGCTTTGCGGATCGCCTCCGGCGTCGCCAGTTGGAGCGCCCCTCCACTCCGGGCCGGGAGTGGCGTGCGTCCGTCGGTGTAGTCCGCCGATTCCACGAGGCTCTGAAATAGATCCTCCTGGAGACGGTGGCCGACGGGGTCGGCGTCGATGGAATCAGGGGGTTCCAATCCTGGTTCTTCGGAGGGCGCTGGCTTTGCCTTCGGCGTGCCGCTCGCGGTCACGAAGTCAACCCCTCTCCCACGGTCCCCAGGAGTGATTATCAGATATTTAGTTGCTACGAATGCTACCAGATGATACGATTTGAATAGATTTGTAGAAATCCTGAAGTACGCCGGCTCCCATCCGGAACCCATGGCGCGGACCGCGGCGGCCAGGCTCCCGGAGAAGATTCAGTTCA
>VBLV01000216.1 GCA_005879045.1 Methanobacteriota archaeon
AACCTGGAAATCGACAACCTCACGCTGGACGCGGCGACGCAGAGCGACGCGAACGTCGCCAAGGCTGAGTACGCCACGATCACCCGAACGATGTACGACAACGCGACGGTGGCGTGGCTCGTCGTCCCGACGCAGTTCCAGGTCGTGAATACGCATTTGCTCGGCTTCGTCGCGAATCCGATGGGGGCCGCGATCCCGTTCGTCGTGACGCAGAACACCGCTTACGCGAGGCGCAGCTGAACCGACTCAACCGGCACCCGTCGATCCTGAGTCTGCCTGCGTCTCGGGACTGACCAGCAGTTGCTCCGGGGGCACGTCTCCGACTTCCTCCGCCCGATGACAGGCTGCCGCGCGGCCCGGCCGACCGGGGATTATCCGCAGCGGGGGATCCTCCGCGATGCAGCGGTCGATGACGAAGGGGCACCTCGGCGCGAACCGGCAGCCCGGTGGTGGGTGAACCAGGGTCGGCACCTCGCCCCCAATGCGGTAGCGCGCCCGTCGGCGACGCGGGTCCGGTTGGGGAATGGCCGCGAGAAGAGCTTTCGTGTACGGGTGAATGGGACGCTCCATGACCTCCTCGACCGGCCCGACCTCCACAATCCGTCCGAGGTACATCACCGCAACCCGGTCCGCGACATACCGGACCGCGGCGACGTTGTGCGTGATGAGCAGGTACGAGAGCCCCAACTCCTGCTGGAGGGCGACCAAGCGGTTCAGCACCTGCGCTTGGACCGCCACATCGAGGGCGCTCGTGGGCTCGTCCAAGACGAGCAGTTTCGGATGGACGCTGAGGGCGCGCGCTAGGGACAATCGCTGGCGGCCCCCTCCGGAAAACTCGTGCGGATATTGATCGAGGACCCCCGCCGGGAGGCCCACCAACGGGAGAAGCTCCGACACGCGGGCCTTCAACTGCGCGCGCGAGACCTGCTCCTGGGCTAAGATCGGCTCGCCGACGATCTGCCAGACACGTAATCGGGGGTCGAGAGAACCGACCGGGTCCTGGAACACCACCTGGACGTTCCGGCGCCACTCGAGGAGATCTCGGCCCGACAGGCCCGTGATGTCCCGCCCCTCAAACCAAATTTGCCCGCCGGTTGGCTCGTGAAGTTTCGCGAACAGCCAGCCGAGCGTCGTCTTGCCCGATCCCGATTCACCGATGAGCCCCAGAGTCTCGCCCGGATAGATCTCGAGGGACACGTCATCGACGGCATGGACGAATTCCTCCGCCTCGCGCGACGCCCAAGCGGCGAGGGACCGGGAGAGCGGGAATCGTTTCATGAGGTGCTGGGCCTCAACGAGGGGAGCGCTCATGGCAGCCTCGCGACTTCGTCGCTGAAGTAGCACGCGGCGAGGTGAGACCGAGAGGACGCGCCTTTCGCCGGTTCGAGCACGGGGCCTGGATCGGAGGTGCACACGTTCTTCGCCAGGGGACAGCGAGGATGAAACGGACACCCCGGCGGCACGTTGGCAAGGCTCGGTACGGAGCCGGCCAACGCAGGCAACGGCCCGCTTCGTTTGTATCCTTCCGGAATCGCGCGGATGAGTAACTTCGTGTACGGATGTCGAGGGTTCGTGTAGACCTCCTCGACCGGTCCGAATTCGACGAGATGACCGGCGTACAACACGCCGACGTCGTCGGCCATCTCCGCGATGACCCCGAGGTCATGGCTGATGAACAAGATCGACGTGCGGACCTCGTCCATGAGTTCCTTCATGAGGGTGAGCACTTGCGCTTGAATCGTGATGTCGAGGGCGCTCGTGGGCTCGTCGGCGATCAGCAGGGAGGGCTTGGCGCTCAGCGCGATGGCGATCATGATCCGCTGGCGCATTCCTCCGGAGAGCTCGTGGGGATACAAGTCCAAAATCGTCTCGGGATCGTTGATCCGAACCAGCTTCAGGTGGTCGAGGACATCCTCCATGAGCTCCTGCCGATGGGCCGAACGCAAACGCTTCGGGAGGCTTGGGAGGACAGCACGGAGAAGCGCATCCCCGCTCTTCACCGGGGCACCCCGCGAGTAGTCGTGTGGTTCGGTGACCGGAAACAGCGTGGGCGCTTCGCCGGATTCCCGCATCTTCCGCACGGTGACCGCTTCGGCAATCTGGTCGAAGATCCGGTACGCCGGGTTCAGGGAGTTGATCGGCTCCTGGAAGATCATTCCGATACCGGTCCCCCGGAGAAGTGGGAGTTTCCACTTGGGCAGCTCCAGGACGTTGACCCCGCGGAACAGGATTCGACCGGATCGGATGCGGGCCGGCGGTTCCGGGAGCAAGCGAGGAATCGCGTGGGCCAGCGTACTCTTCCCGGAACCCGTCTCCCCGACGATGCCGACGACACGGCCCGGCGTCAGCTGGACGGACACATCCGTGAGGGCGTGGAACGTGCCGGCTCCGACTTCGTAATCCACGGAGAGCCCTTGAACGTCCAGCACGGGCTCGGCCATCGGGCTCACGCTTCCGCGGCGACGAAGGCCTTCGCCGGCAGGGTCGACGGGATCGCCGCCTGGACGAGGGCGCGCCGACTCCGCGGATCGAGGATGTCGCGGAGGCCGTCCCCGAACAAGCTGAAGGCGAGGACCGTCACGAAGATCGCGGCGCCGGCCGAGAGGACGGTCCACGGGAGCGTGAGCAGGAATCGCTCGTACGACTCCACCATGGTCCCCCACTCGGGAACATCCAACGGGACGCCGATGCCCACGAACGAAATCGTCGAAAACGTCACGATCACCGTGCCGATGTCGAGTGTGTAATACACCAGGAGCGGCTCGATCAAGTTGCGGAGCACGTGGCGGAACAGGATTCGGGTCTCCGAGGTTCCGGCAGCGCGCGCCGCGACGACGTACGGCTGATGCTTGATGGCAAGGACCTCTCCGCGTGTGAGGCGGACATAGTACGGCCACCACGTCAATAAGACGGCCAGCATCGAAGGCACGGTGCCTCTCCCGAGAGATGCGGCGCTGGCGAGCGCGAGCACGAGCGACGGAAACGCGAGGAAAATATCCGTCACCCGCATGATGACCACGGAGACGNTCCGCTTCCGACGAGGAGCGCGAATCCCGCGATCCCGAACCCGATTGCCAGATCGAGCGGGAGGGCCGCCAGGATGCGGGAGAACATGTCGCGTCCGAGGTTGTCGGTTCCGAGCAGATGGGATCCGGAGGGCGCTTGGCCGTACTCCGTCGACAGGCCATTCGGGTCGTACGGCGTGAAGAGGACAGGATGGCCGAGCACGACCTGCGTGACGGCGGGCACGAGGACGACGAGCGCAGCGGTGACGGAAATGATCACCACCAGGATGAACCCGATCAAGGTCAGAGGATTCGCGCGAAGGATGCGAAACAAGCCGCGAAGGAATTCTCGAAGGGCGGTCGCGCGGGTCTTCGACCGTTTCGAGGAAAGAGGCCCAGCCGATTCGTTCGTCGCCATCTACCGCCACTCCACCCGCGGGTCGAGGATCCCATACAGGATGTCTGAAATGAGGTTCGACATGACGACCACGATCGCGAACACGATCACGACGGCAATCGTGCCGTTGAAGTTGTACCCGGTGATCGCGTCGAACGCATACGCGCCGATCCCGGGCCACTGAAAGATATTTTCGATCACGACTGTCCCGGACAGAAGGACACCGGCCGTAATCCCGAGGATCGTCGTCGTCGAGATGAGGGAGTTCCTCAGCGCGTGCTTGTAGAGCACGAGGAACTCGGACAGGCCCTTCATGCGAGCAGTCTTGACGAAGTCGAGCGGCAACACCTCGAGCATGGACGTCCGGGTCATCCGGGTCGCAATGCCCAGGTTGAGGAACGCGAGCGCGGAAGCCGGGAGGATCAAGTGAAGGATGGCGTCCCCGGCGGCCGCGAAGTTGAGATGCAGCAGGGCGTCGAGGACGGACATGTGGGTCGGCCCATTGAATGGCGGAGTGCTCGTGAAGTCGCCTTTCGTCGGAAGCCCAAGGGCCGGACCGATGGCGATCGCCAGGACCACGCCTCCGAGGTACGTGGGTGTCGCCCATCCGCTCAGGTAGAACGTCCGCACGAGATGGTCCGCCCACCGCCCCGCCCCATTCGCCGCGACGACACCAAGTGGAATCCCGATAGCGACCATGATGAGGAGAGCCGCGAGGACGAGCTCCAGGGTCGCGGGGAACGCTGAAGAAATGGAGAGCAGGACCGGCACCCCTCGAGGGCTCGCTCCCCAGTCGCCCGACACGAGGTTGGCCATGTACCGCCAGAACTGCTCCGGGAGCGGGCGATCAAGGCCGAACCGCACGATGCACGCTTGGATCTGATCCTGCGTCGCGTGGGGTCCCGCCCAGATCGCGCACGGGTTCTGGACGGCCACGTGCGTGAAGAAGAACGTGATCACGATCACGCCGAGGACCACGGGGAGCAGCTGAACAAGTCGCTTCCCGACGAACACGATGA
>VBLV01000217.1:0-1436 GCA_005879045.1 Methanobacteriota archaeon
TAGGAGGGATACGGGTTCTTTCACCCTGCATGCGTGAACTGCCGTGGTTGAACCTCTGCCTTAGACTTCAAGCCTGCAGATACGTCAGTCGACGGAGATGGACGAGGCGGTCCTGGTCGGAATCGACGAAGGCCTTTCGAATCGTCGCCGCGTAGCGCGCAAAGTAGGACTTTGCGTTCTTGGACCGCGAGAAAGGAAGACTCCGGGGTCTCGGCCCTCACTACATTACATCGGCGGTTGCGTAACGGACAAACCCGGCGAGGAATCCGATCATGTAAACTACATCCGTGAGGGGAACAAGCGCCAAGCTCAACGCAAGCGACTGGACCCTTAGACGGACGGTGCGGCGAAGGGCCAGCCATCTCATTGCAGTGCTCTCAACCCGGGCCGCGACCAAGAAGAGGGGTAGAACCAGGATAAGCCAGTTCGCACCCGCCGCAAGGAGCAGGAGGCACGAAACCAGACCGATGGCGGAGAGAGAGGACGACGCGCGGTTCAAGAGACGCCGGCTCGAACTGCGCGATTCGAGGCTGAGCCGGGCGATGCGGAATGAAGTCCGCAGGAGGACGCCTGCCTCCGTGATGGCGTACGTCATCTCCTTCCGAAGTTGATGGAGGAAGGAAGACCCGTTTCCAAACCGTTGTGCGTACCGAAGCTGGCGGAAGCGCAAGATCGCGGCACCCGATTCGGAAAGCTCCGCCGAAAGAACCTGATCCTCGCCGGAGATCCGAAACTTGACATCGAATCGAATCGCTCGAGCCAGTCGCCCGGGCATGAGATCGCACTTGAATTCCGAGAAACCCAGGCGGTCCACCGCCACATCCGGGGTGAAGAAGGTGTCCCGGATCGTGCCGAAGGCGATCTCCGTGGATGTCAGCTCGTCGAACGCATACTCGGGGAACCCACAGACGGAGATGCGCGGATGATCACCAAGCAGCTCTAGGCCGCGCTCGACCCAATCCTCTCTCACGAGCTCGCAATCCTGATGGAGGATGAGAATCGCGTCGCCTGTGGCTCGCCCGATGCCTTCGTTCAGCGTGCGTGCGAGACCCTGGTTCACCGCGTGTTGCACGATGACGAACCTCGGATCTTCGCGGACGAAGGACCGAGCGATTTCGGCCGAACCATCGCGGCTCCCGTCTTCGATGACGAGGACTTCCTTGAGGGTCGCATTCTGCAGCCGCAGCGAAGAAAGGCAGCGCTGCAGAGTACCAGCTCCATTGAACACGGGGACGACGGCGGTTGCGGTGCGAAAGGATTCCCCCTCCAAGGCCACCGGTCGCGCTCCCCGACGCTAGCCCGAATTCAACTCGACTCGAAGGCGAAGGACCTCGCAGAAGAACCGGAACGAGTCGCTCGCCAGCTTCACCGTGGATCGGTCCGCCGGGCTCTCGACCCAATCGACCGGGATTTCGGAGACGCGCAGGCCGCTGATC
>VBLV01000217.1:1444-2304 GCA_005879045.1 Methanobacteriota archaeon
AGTGGCCGGACCGCACATGTGGCAGGAGCCGCAGCACCGCCTCGCGCTTAAAAGCCTTGAATCCACACTGGTGGTCGGAGACGTGGGAGTCGAGCAGGGTCCGAACGATCCGATTGTAGATCCGACTGGCCACGAGCCGCGCGAAGCTCCGCTTCGCGGCGCTCCCGGGAAGGTAACGGGAGCCCGTGACGATGTCGTCCCCGTTCGTCACGTGACCGATGACGGTATCCATGTGGCGGAGGTCCGTCGCCATGTCCACATCCGTGTAGAGGATCACGTTCCCGGCCGCAATCCGGATGGCCCGTTGGAGACTCTCCCCTCGGCCTAGCCGCTCCTGCGCTTGAATCAACGTAATCTCGGGGTATCGATCCTTGAGCACCTGGCAGAGGGCCTTCGACTCGTCCGTGCTCCCGTCCTCGGCGATGAGCAACTCATACGGGAGGCCCTTTTCCGCGAAATACGACCGGAGTTGGGTCACACAGCTCTGGAGGAAGTAGCCCCCGTTATAGACGGGTACTACCACAGAAACGGTCGGCACGTCCGCCACAAGAGCCCTCCGCAGCGACGCGGTCGCCGGGGAATGTTGACAACCCCTAGAAAGGCTTATCGGTCAGGTTAGGACGCCGTGGAAAAAGTCGAACCGGCGGCGCCCTCCCGCTCAAGAGCGAGGACATACGCGCGGCTCGTCGCCTCGGCGACCCGCGTCCAGTCGTAGCGTTCCCGGACAACCCGCTGGAGTTCGCCCGGGGGCGCGGATTCCAGGGTCCGGACGATCGCGTGCGCAATCGATCGGACGCTCGTCGGTTCGCAGTACGTCGCCCAGCGCCCGAAGTATTCCTGAGTCGAGCCGTACGCGGTCG
>VBLV01000217.1:2329-3090 GCA_005879045.1 Methanobacteriota archaeon
GTTGGAGAGACCGGGGGTTTCGAAATAACTCGGGAGACAGTGGACTTTGCACCGAGCGTAGAGAGGCCACAGGGTCTCCTGTGGCCGGTGCCCGAGGAAGATGACGGGCTTCCGGGCGGCCTTGCACGCCTGATAGTAGGCCCGATGCCAAAAGCTGGATTGCACCGGATCGCCGACGAGAACGAGCGGCAGTCGGAGCTGTGCCGCGGCCCGAATCAACCACAACTGGTTCTTCCGGAATTCGATGCGAGCTACGCACAAAGCGTACTCGTCAGGCACCCCGAGTTCGTCCACGACGCGGCTTTGCGATTTGTTTCGTTCCCATGCCTGCACGTCCACCCCATTCGGGACGACCGGCATCGCATCCATTCGCTTTCGAAGTTCCGGAAATTCTGCCCGCAAGAGATCGCCTTCAACGGAAGAATTCGGCAAGAGGAGGTGGCAACCGTTCACGATCGCTCGGAGGTCGCGCCGCTGTCCCAGGGGCAGAAGAGGCGTGACGCGGGGATGGACACCACGGGCGGTTCGCGCGGTCCCGGCCGCGAGGAGATGGGGGAGCACTCGGGGGAATTGAGCCGCCGCGCCCAGGAGCAACCGGTGCCGACTCCAGTAGATGGGCGATAGGACGACGGGTTTGTGCAAGCGTTGGGCGGCGCGAACTTGGGCCAGTGTCCACGCGGGTGTCTGAAGATTGAAGATGTGGACCACGTCCGCATCGGACATCCCTTCGCCGGATCCGAGCCTGACCCGCACACCCGTCC
>VBLV01000217.1:3117-6128 GCA_005879045.1 Methanobacteriota archaeon
CAGTCTTTTCCGCCTGGACAACGTCGCCCCCGGGTCGCAAGCCGGCGTCCGGACGGATGACCATCGCCACGTTCACGAGTCTAACCTCTGCGACGTTGCCCGTGGCCACGAAGGAAGGACCAGGCCGCGTGAGTGCCGGCCTGGAGCTGCGTCTCGAAGACCAGGAGGAGGATGAAAGGGGGAACGAGGACGGAGAACGCGACGATGCCGTCCCACGGGATGTACCCGCCTGGCGGAACCCTATCGGCCACGCTTTCCTCGGCCGTCAGGGAGGAAAACGTCACGTTCTGCGAGAACGACGCACCGCCAATCCTCTGGATCGACGGGCTGGGGACGCCGTAGGCCGCTCCAACCCGATAGCCGTCGGCCCAGACCTGCACGGATTCCCCGCTGATGAGGACCTGGAGGTGGACCGCGGCGGCGGACGCCGTGTACATCCCGATCTCCTTGTCGTTCCACAAGCCGGAGAGGAATCGCGCGAAGCGGACCTGGCCGGACGCCGGCTCAAGGTAGAGGAGCCAGAAATCGAGCGAACCGGGCAGGCCGAGGACCACGCCTGACCAGGCGGTGGTCGTCGAAGCATTCGCGAAGTGCATGTCGGCGGTGAGCAGCACCGAATCCGCGGGCGAAGCGAGCAGGCTCGACCCGAAGCCGATCTCCGACGCAACCGGGCTGAGGTTCAGCGTTCCCAACGACCATGTCCAAGAGGCGTTGGCGAACGTCCAATTCCGGCTGAGGTCGGCCGCGGATCGCGGCAGGTCGAGCGCCCGGACGCTGAGCGCCGGCGGCCCGGACCACCCTAAGCCGTACACGAAGGCCGTTCCAGAGAAACCCGCAATCCCGTACGAGTCGTTCGCGAGGAGGTCCGATGCGATAGCGCCGAGGGGGCGAGGGATCGGCGGAACGGGCGTCGCGTACCACGTCCGGCCGATGTCCACGGCGATGTACTGAGGCGGGCCCGATCGGGATCCGCTCCAATCCAAGGCCACCTCTCGGCGATCGCTGAGCTGCGGAAACAGCTCCTCCTGGGCCAGGACTGAGGCGTTCGCGGGAATGAGGCCCAACAGGCGGGCGGTCGACTGGTCCAGCGCCGTAACGGAGGGCGGATACGCCTGGGCTTCCGTGGACGCGAGCGCCCCGTCCCACGCGTTCGCGGGACTCAGGACGCTGAGCAGGGACGCCGCGACCAACGCGGCGGCAAGCATGAATACGACGGCTCGTCGCGGCGTCATGGACACGAACGGGAAGGGCTGGGTGCGTCGAAGAGCCCAGAGCGTCGAGAAGAAGAGAAAGGGCAGGACGAAGGTCGCGTATTGGGAGTAGATGTCGTACAGGAGCGTGTTCGATCCATACGACGTAATGGCGACCCAAGGGACGATCGGCAGCGCCCACCTCCATTCCCGCAAGGGAAGGAAGAGAAGAGGGGCGAGCATTAACAGCCAGAACCGGATTTTGAGGGTCCAGTGGTCTAGGATTCCGGCATAGATCGAGGACAAGGAGCCGGTGTAGTCGGACGTCGTTATGGTCAGCCAACCGAAGACGGAGGCGTGGCTGGGAGTCAGCCAACGGTTGAGGCCCTCCGCCAAGATCAGGAAACCCGCGCCCAGGAGAAGAATCGTCCAGCTTGTCCGTTTCGAGACGAGACCGCGAAAGGATTCCTTCTTCGTCCACCCATGATACACCACGAGGACGAGTCCGCTCCAGAGGAAGATGATCGAGACGAATTCGTGGGTGAGGAGGAGAAGGAGACTCACGACGACGAACGCGCGGTATTGCGCCCGGACGAGGAGAAGGAGTGCCTCGAATCCGAAGAGCGGGAGGAACGCCTCGACGTGAAAGTCAAAGCGATTGATGCCGTGGAGAGCCGGGTAGAGGAGATACGTGAAGGCCACGATCCCCGCGTGATCGGAACGCTCGAGCAGGAGCTCTCCGAGGCGGAAGAGCGGCCACGCTGCGGCACTCAGGAGGATCGTCTGGAGGACGAGGAGGGTCGGGGGGGAGGGCAGAGCCGCATACAACAAGTAGACGAAAATTAGGATAGGAGAGACATGGCCGACGTGTCCCGGCGTCGATGGAAGGAGGAGCGTCTCCAGCCCTTCGGCCCCATGGAGGATGCGATTCATGGAATACGTGTAGAGGCCGAGATCGAAATAGACCGTCCGAAAGCTGTAATATCTCAGGAGCGAGTAGACAGAGAAGGCGAACGTGTAGAGGACGATTGCCAGGATCACTCTGGAACGCCAAGGGTTGCCGGTCGACTTCGCCGGCGGCTCTGGTAGGCGAGGGTTCCGTTGCCCTCGCTGCACGGGATGGGATCCCTCACGATCCGGGCCCGCGTAGCTGTGGCGAACGGTCGGCGCGTTCTCGCGGCCAGAAGAAATGCCGCTCCACCTCAACCAGCCGGATGAAGGTGGCTTGATTAATGCTTTAAGGTGGACCTTTGGCTCGCGCCGACTGAACGTGTCCGCGACGGGAGGAGGCGGAGCGGCGTCACGGAGGGGACGGCTGCGGCGGACGGTGGACGGCAGCGAGGTCGGCTTCGGCCGCAGAATCCTTTTTATTCGTACGGCACCTGCGCGGGTCCATGGTGGGGGGCCTCGGGCTTAGGACGGATTCCCTGGCCCGGTTCCGCTCCTCGTTACGGACCTCCCTGTTCCGGAACTCGTTGTTCCTCCTTCTGACTTCGGCTCTGGGCAACGGCCTCGGATTCCTCTTCTGGCTGGCGGTCGCGCAATCCTATCCTGCGGCTGACGTAGGGCGCGCCGCCACTGTCTTCGCCGTCGTGCTGTTTCTAGCCGGAGCGGGGAGCCTCGGCCTCCCGTACGGGATCATGCGATTCTTGCCCTCGGAAGCGGACAAGGCGAGCCTCGTCAAGGTGGCCTTGGTTGCGTCCGGCGCCGCATCTGGGATCCTGGGGCTCCTGTTCCTCATGGGACTGAGCCTGTGGTCCCCGCCGCTTGCGTTCCTGCGGTCCGACCCGGCTCTCGCCGCGGCGTGCGTGTTGTCCGTCG
>VBLV01000224.1 GCA_005879045.1 Methanobacteriota archaeon
CGAGGTGACGATCGCCGCGTTCTCGAGCGACCGAAATGTACTCGTGGCGACCGCGCGCGATACGCGGCAGGCGAGCGGCTTCTCGTGGGCCGGGTACTACCGATCGACGGACGGCGGGGACACGTGGCAGAACGCCCTCGTACCGGGCTTCCCGGGAGACACCTCTCCTGAGGGCCTCGCATCGCCCGTGCACGACGCGGGATGGAAAATCGGAAGCGATCCCGTGATCACCGCGGACCGCGAGGGCCGAGTCTACCTGGCGTGGCTCTCGTTCGGACCGACGACGACAGAATTCGCGGGTTGGCTCGTCCTCACTCGGTACTCGAACTTCGGGGCAACGTACGACTTCACATCCGTTGTTTTCGCCGGCCACGACACCCCGAGCGACAAACTCGGCGGTCCGGGGAACTCCCGTGTCACCGACAAAGAGTGGATCGCGGTCGACGACACGGGCGGGACCTGTGACGGGAACGTGTACATCCCGTGGGCCTTCTTCGAGGGGAGCCACGGCACGAAGATCGTGCTCCAGCGGTCCACGGACGGGGGCCTGAGCTGGACTCCGATCCTTTCGCTCAGCCATTCCCCGAACTCGCAGAACCAAGGCGCGACGGTCGCCGTCGGCCCCGGAGGGGAGGTGTACGTCGCTTGGGAGGATTTCCACAAAGACCAGATCCTGTTCACCCGGTCCCTCGACTGCGGCCAGACGTTCGACGTGGAGCAGGGAATCGCGTCGATCGTCCCGGTCCCGGAGCCACTCCCGGGGAGCGCATACCGCCTCGACAGCTTCCCGCGGATGGCCGTCAGCCAAACCACCGGCTCCATTTTCATGACGTGGGCGGACTATCGAAGCGGAGATGCGGATGTCCTGCTCGCCCGGTCGACGGACCGCGGCCTGAGCTGGTCGCCGCCATCCCGCGTGAACGACGTCACGACAAATCACCAGATCTTCCCGGCGATCACTACGTTCCGCGGTCGAGTGGACGTCTCGTTCTACGACAGCCGGAACGATCCAGAAGGGAAGCTCCTGGACATCTATTATGCGCAATCGAACGATGATGGACTCACCTTCCTCCCGAACGTCCGGGTGACCGACGCGGCGTTCGACCCCAACCTCGGGGTAACCGGCGGCGGGGCGGCGTTCCTCGGCGACTACAACGGCATTGCCTCGAATGCCGCGGGCGCCCACCCAATCTGGGCGGACAATCGCAACGTCTCGATCAACTCGCTCCGTGACCAAGACATCTATACCGCGACGATTTCATGAGCTAAGCCACGAGGGACTCTGCACGGCTACGAAGAAGCTATCAGTCGGATCTGAACGGGTCCGCAAGAATGGGAAGAGGAGGAGGGCCGGGTGGTCCTCCTCATGATGGGACGGGACGACCTTCTCCTCTCGGCGTCCCTCAACAAGCCCGCCCTTCCGTCAGACATTGACGTGTCCTCATGGAGAAATCACGGATCCCTCCGGGCCCGCGAATCCTCCATGACGACGCGTCCGCGGGGGGTGGTCCTTTTCGGGCATGCCGCGTCTGACGTTTTGCTGACGCCTAGACGCCACGATCCTTGACCTTGACGACCGGAGTCTCCCACGCTTCTTGGGCAGCCTTCTGCCCTCGGCCGGTCCGCAGGTCTGCGCAATGCCTGACCGCCGTTTGCATCGAGTCGCGCAAGCGCTTTTTCGAGGCTCTGTTACTCGGCTCGGCGGGCCGGCTACAAGGTCTACGGACGTGGCTAAGTGCGCGTCTCGAGGCTGCAAAAGGGTATGGGTCCGACCGTGATTACGCCGGACGTGGTATCCTCCGTCTTCGCCAGCCGGGAGTGCGGGCTCTTGCTTGGAGATGCCCGAGAAGTGCTCCGAACCCTGGCTGATGACTCCGTGGATTGCACCGTCACGAGCCCGCCGTACTACAGCGGACGTCGGCACGTGGGCGACACGATCCACGAAATCGGAAGCGAAAAGACCGTGGAGGAATACGTTGAAGCCCTCGCGTTCGTCGGGAGAGAGGTGTATCGTGTCACAAAGCCCACGGGGAGCTACTGGCTCAATCTCGATGACAAGTGCGAACGGAAGGAATGGCTCGGAATCCCGTGGCGAGTCGCATTCGCGATGCGAGAAATCGGATGGAAAATCAGAAGCGAGGTGATCTGGCACAAGCCAAGGCATGTTCGTAACGTGGCCAAGGACCGACTGACTCCTGCCCACGAGCTGTTCTTTCACTTTGTGAAAAGCAAAGACGCGTACTACGACATGGATGCGATTAGACCCTC
>VBLV01000225.1 GCA_005879045.1 Methanobacteriota archaeon
AGCAGCGATGTTGGCCAGGCACTGGGTCGTGGTTTTGCGAGCCGGGGACACGATGTGAAGGTGGGCTCGCGGAGCCCGAAGAGCGAGGCTCTCGCGACGTGGCTGAAAGGGGCGAAGGGGAAAGCCTCGACCGGGACGTTCGAGGAGGCCGCACGACATGGTGAGACGATCGTGATCGCGACGCGCGGATCCGCGTTCGACGAGGTCGCGCGCCTCGCGGGGCCGAAGAACTTCGTGGGCAAAGTCGTCATCGACGTGCAGAACGCGCTCGAGTTCTCCGGCGGACCGAACCCCGGCCTGTTCGTCGGGCTCAACGACTCTCTCGCCGAACGAGTGCAGCGGGCGCTGCCCGGAGCGAAGGTCGTAAAAGCCTTCAACACGGTCCCCAACACGCAGATGGTCGACCCGAAGTTCGTCGGAGGCGCTCCGGAGATGCTGATCGCCGGGAACGATGCGGCCGCGAAGAAGCAGGTGGTCGGAATCCTGAAAGAGTTCGGATGGCCCGGGGCGATCGACGTCGGCGGGATTGAGGGGGCTCGTTGGATCGAAGCGCTCGTGCCCCTCTGGGCCCTGGTCGGCTCCGTCACGAATCGATGGGACCATGCGTTCAAGGTCGTCCACGGGTGAGCGTTAACCTTAAACAAGGTTGACTTCCCGACGGTCCCAAATCGCGGACCCTGGGGCCGTGCTTTCGAATCTGATAATCAGCGCGTTCATCTCTTATAGCGCGCCCCAAGTTTGTTGCGTGAGTCGATGCCCACGATGGAGCGCGACGACGAGCGGGAGCGATGCGTCACCGGCATCGATGCGATCGATCACATCCTGAACGGAGGCATCCCCCGCGGGAACACCGTGCTGATCTCCGGCTCCGTCGGCACGGGGAAGACCTCGATCTGCATCGAGTTCCTGATCCGCGGCGCCCTCGAGGGCGAGAACAGCCTCTACCTTAGCGTCACCGAGCCGACCGACAAGCTCCTGAAGAACGTCATCCCGTTCGACTTCTTCGACGACCGTCTCGCGAAGCAGGGAAAGCTCCAGTTCGTCGACATGCCGAAGATCTACGAGGAGCTCGGCATCGACAAAGAAGACATGGACTTCAAGGAGGCTCGTCTCCTCGCCAGCCGCATCGCGTCGATCGTCGAGGAGCAGAAGATCCGCCGGCTCGTGCTCGATTCCGTCACGTCGGTGTGCTACCGAATCAAGGACCAGGAGCGGATCCGGGACTTCCTCCTCCGCCTCGGGACGCTGTTGAGCGCGAAGGGATGCACCTCGCTCCTCGTGTCGGAGATCCGCTCGACGGAGGAAGGCTATTCTCGCTGGGGGGTCGAGGAAGCCCTCGCCGACGGCGTGATCGTGACGGGGAACCTCGAGCGTCGCGGCGATCTCCTTCGGACGTTGCAGGTCGTGAAGATGCGGGGCACGACCCACAGTCGAGCGAAGTACGTCCTCGACCTCACGACGTCCGGCGTCTTGCTCGTGCCATTGCTGAAAGGCGGGAGCGTGACCGGAGGTGGCTGAACAAAGCATCCCGGCCGAGGTCTCGGAGAAGCTTTCCGCCTTGCCGGTCGCGTCCGCCGTCGCGCTTCACCTGAAGGCGGATCAATATTTCGACGCGATCCAGGGCTTGATCGACCGCTTCGCAACGAAGAAAGACCTCGAGGTCGTCTACGTCACGTCGACGATCCCGAGCCAGAGCATCCTGAACGCGATGGAGGCCCTCGAGATCCCGGTGGAGCACATCTGGTTCGTCGACTGCATCACGCAGATCATGATGTCCCAGGCGAAGCGCCATCCCCACTCGATCGTCGTCGAGAGTCCGACGATGCTCGAGAACATCATGCTGAAGGTCGAGTTCCTCCTCCGCAAGAACCCGGATCGGAACGCCCTCGTCGTGCTGGACTCGATCAACAGCCTCTCGATCCACAACAACACGAAGATCCTGAGCGAGTTCCTCCACATCCTGGTGAACAACCTGCGTGCCCGCGGCGCCTACACCGTCATCATCTCGATGCAAGAATACGAGACGGAGGAGATCCGGAACATGCTCGTGCTCGTGTCCGATGAAGCCCTCGAAGTCGGGGTCTGAGCCAATGGATGGCGTCCGTCTCGCCCACGTCGGACGCCCTCCGGAATAGGCTACTTTCCGCGGGCGGCGGGGGCTCCCATGAACTCGTTCTCAACTTCGAATATTAACCACGACACGTTTAAGAGCGTCGGTTCCCCCGTGCCGAGATGGCGGCGCAAGCCGCAGGAGGACAGAACCATGAAGAGCATCATCCGAAAGGATGAGGCAGCCGTGTCGCCCGTGATTGC
Source organism: Methanobacteriota archaeon (assembly GCA_005879045.1). Classification (GTDB taxonomy): domain Archaea; phylum Thermoplasmatota; class Thermoplasmata; order RBG-16-68-12; family RBG-16-68-12; genus RBG-16-68-12. The sequence continues at coordinate 2,314 of VBLV01000225.1, forward strand.
GACCATCCTGATGGTCGCCATTACGGTCGTGCTGGCCGCGGTGCTATACGTGATGGTATCCGGCCTGCTGACGCCGACGGGTCAAGGCCCCCGCGTAATGGGTGTCAATATCTCCCCGTCCGGCGACGGAACGAACTGGACGCTGTTGATTACGACAACGCCCACCGGCCTGACGACGTCGGCAACGAAGCTGACGATCACGACGGGCGGCGGAGCGAACACCGTGGTCAACAACATCGCGTTCTCGTCTCTGACATCGGTGAACTGGAACACGAACAAAG
>VBLV01000226.1 GCA_005879045.1 Methanobacteriota archaeon
GCTGATCTCCTCCTCACTCTAAGATACGTTCAGGGTAGATGAAGGTATGCCGATCGACGCATCCGATGGACAATAGTGTGTATTGCATATTGGTCACGCACTATTATATAGTTGGCTCAGGGCGCGCAGCAATTCGTCCGCGCTCAGAAAAAGCGGACTCGGATTGCCGACCTCGTATGACCACGGCCTGGGATCAAGGGTGGCGCTGCACATATTCCCGGATTGCTGCTTTCGCCAGGGCATAGAGGCTCAGTCGGTTGCGCTTGCAGTAGAGCCGTATCGTCGCGAATTCCTTCTTCCCAAACACGGTGACGACCCGATACAAAGAAACACCGCGAGGGCCCCGGATAAATTCGTGGTACATGAATCTATGTGGCCGGACCTGTTCGGCAACTGGAGGTCGTTAGGCAATAGTGCCGATTGGACAGTGGTCAGATACTATTATATAGACACTATTTCATAGGCGCGGATTCGAGGATGGGAGATGAAGCCCGACTTTCCGGAGGATCCCGCATCGGTCGTCCGGTCTCAGCGTAAGGCGTGGATCGCGGAACTCGAAGTCCTCAGTCGCGATCCGAGGGTAAGGAAATTCGCCGAACTTCGACAGAAAATCGAGATGGCCGACGCCTGGTATCGGCTTGGGTCACCCGGACAGGGGGGGATCAGCGGGAATCAGACGCGGCTCGGGATTCCGGCGAACGAACTGTCCGCTTTCAAGACGGATGATCTGGAGGACCTCGTCATCCGAATCCTACCGACGAGGTCGAGGTGAGACATGGTCGACGTTTTGAAGGATTTGTCGTCCGAGTCGTTGGCTGAGGCGATCGAGTGGAACCTGTTCGGGTTGTATGCGACGTTCGGCCGGATTCCCAACGCCCGCGTGGACCATCACCCGAACGTCATGCGCGTCCGGACCGGCCTTCATCATGAGCTGTTGAACGGGATTTTCCGCGCCCAGTTCCCGACGGACGATATCGATGTGTCGATCCGGGAGGTCCTCGAAGACTTTAGGTCTCGGTCGCTGCCGATGATCTGGTGGACGGGTCCCTCTTCCAGTCCGCCAGAGCTCGGCAAGTATCTCGAGAACATGGGCCTCATCCGAGCTGGGAGCCTGACGGGGAGCGCCGTGGACCTCGACACCCTCCCGGAAACGGTCCCGATGCCGGACGATTTGACGATCGAGGCCGTCCGGGACGAGAAGACCCTCCGGGCGTGGCTGGCGCCGTACGCTTTCGGTTACGAATTCCCCGAGCGCGCGGCGCTCGCTCTCTTCGACCTGTTCCACGGGTTCGGTTTCGATCCCGATGCGCCGTTCCAGCATTATCTCGGTCGATGGAAAGGCCACCCCGTTGCCACGTGCTCGATGTTCTTCGGCGCGGGCGTGGCGGGCATGCACACGACCGTCGTGCCAACATATCGGGGGCAAGGGATCGGTGCCGCGATGACGCTTGCACCGATGCTGGACGCCCGCGAGGCGGGCTATCGGGTCGGCGTCTCGAACGTGGAGTCGAACGGTTCCCGTGTACAGGGGAGGCTGGGCTTCAAGCCGTATTGCCGGCTCGGCCTGTATATGCCGACGGAATGGGGTGGACTCGAGCGGAGCGCGTCGGCGTTGCCCGAGGGGATCCCGGCCTAGCGGGCGACGGAGTGTCCGTCCGGAGACGGGATGTGGCCACGAATCCAGTCCATCATCGCGTCTTGCACCTCGGGAAACGTGTCCCGCTTCATTCCGATCGGCTCGAACGAGTGACCGGCGCGCTGAATCACGACGAGGTCCGCGGGCTCCTTTAGTTTCGGGATCTCGGACCGCAGTCGCTCGAGGTCGCAGAACGGATCGCGATCTCCCTGCACGAACAAAGCCGGCTTGACGAGAAATGGCCACTCGGGCGGGTTCAGGACCTCGGGCCGGAAGCGCGGGTGGAGCGGATATCCCAACGCGATGACGCCGGCGATTGCAGCATCCGCCGACGCCCGTGCGCAGACCCGCGCGCCCATCGACTTACCAGCCACGAAAATCTTCTGCAAGGGCAACGTTTCCCGTGCGAACCGCAAGGCCCCCCGGAGATCTTCTTCCTCCCGGGACAGGTCCCTCGACGCCTGTGCCTTTGCATCGACGTACCGGAAGTTGAAGCGCAACGCCCAGATTCCCTGGGATGCGACGGCCTCCGCGACCCGCCGGACCAGCGGATTCCGAAGGTCATTCGATCGACCGTGCGTGATGACCAAGCCAGCGCTCGGACGCTCCGGCGCGTGGACGATTCCGCGGAGTTCTGCCCCTCCCGATGCGCTCGGAAACCGGGCTTCCTCGACCTCGCTGATTCTTTCACCCGCCAGCCGAACACCGTGTCGCCATTCGGCTATCAACCCGGATAACCGAGGCCGAAGGATTTAGGCCCTCGGGACGAAGGTCTCCGTACCCATGGCCTGGATTCGCCCCGTCGTGGACCACATCTTCCTCGTCGACCGAGGGGGCGTGCCGATGGTGCACCTCTCCCGCGGCCTCCCGACCGGTGCGGATCCGGA
>VBLV01000227.1 GCA_005879045.1 Methanobacteriota archaeon
AGATGAAAATCGCAATCTTAGGATCACGGGACGCGTACACGCGGGCGGGGAACTTCGGCTTCTTCGCGTAGATCATTGAGAGGGATGGAAAGTCCGGGGATTCGAGGGCCGTCACCTGGTCGACTTTCAGGTTCGTGATCATGTACGTCGCGGTGATCGTGCTCACGAGCCCGATGCTCGGGAACGCGGCGACGACGGTGCCGCCCTTCAGATCGACCTCTTTCAACGTTCGAACTTCCACGTCGGCCATGGAACACGCCTCCCCCCTCGTAGCAGGCTCTCGACTAAGTAGATTTGGCAATGCGCCGGGCCGATGCAGGCTCACGCTTGCCCGACAAGCTCGAATCCCTCGAAGGCCATCGGGGGGACGTAGGCGCAGCCGGGGGCCGTCAGGAACGCGTGCGTGGGCGTCAACTCTCGTCCGACGCCGACGACGTTCTTGAGGCCATCATAGAAATTCCCGGTCAGCAGGGCGACCTTCACGTGGTCCGCCAGCTCGCCCTTCTTGATCAGGGTGGCGTTGCGGACCTCCATCGCGAACGATCCGGAAAAGGGGTTTACCTCCGGCGCGGCGAACTTCTCGACGTACACGCCGGAATCGACTTCGGCCAGGAGGGCGTCGAGGGACTTCCGGCCCGGCTCGACGACGAGGTTCGACGGCTCCGTCTCCGCGGGCTTCGTGTACGCCCCCTCGACCGTCGCGACCGCCCGCCGGTAGCCGTTCCCGGCCGGCACGCCGATCAACGCCGAGTGCTTGCGGTCCGCGAAGAAGCCTTTCAGCGTGCCCGCTTCGACGAGAGTCCGGTCGCGGGTCGCATTCCCTTCGTCGTCCGCGACGCCGGAGGCGAGGCCGTCGGGCATCCGGGGCCGGTCCCGGATCGTGACGCCGGCCGATGCGATCTCCTGGCCGACCTTCCCGGCCCACGGGGAGCGCCCTTTGTGGACGTCCTCTCCGTTGACCGCACTGCCGACCGTCGTGAGGAAGGCCTCACCGAGGTCCAACGGATCGAGGACGGCGATCCCGGGGAGCTTGCCCTTGAACGCGCGGGCCTTCAGGTTCGCGGCGGCGCGCCGGGCCACGGTGGCGCCGAGGTGCGCGAAATCGATCGTCCGGATCGAGGTGTTCATCGCCTTCAAGATGCCCTCTCCGAATTTCCCCTTCGATCCGCACTTCGCGGTCAGGTAGGCGAACACGAGCGTGCCGCGGTGGTTCGCGAGGACGTCGTTCGAGTTCACGATTCGGAACGCGTACTCCTGGATTCGAAAGATCGCCTTCGGGACCGAGGTTGCCTTTGACTCCGTGACCGCTTCCGTGAACGTCGTCGCGGCCTCGAGCAAACCGGCGACCTCCATCGCCGCGGTCGGCGCGTCCCACGCTCCGCTCACTTCGCCTTTCCCGGCCTCTGTCGGGAAGCCGGAGAAGTCCGGGTCCTCGGGGACGCGCTTCAACCCGGCCATCGCCGCGGCCACGGCCGAGCGGACGTCCGAGGGCGAAGCCAGGGTCGTCGCCGAGAACGCGACGCGCTTCGCCTTGGCTGCTCGGACCCCGAGGCCCGTCTCGCTCCGATCCTCCGCGACCTTCGGGACGTCGTCTTCGATGTAGACGGATCGCGAGGTGAAGGCGATCGCGTACGCTTCCACCGCGTCGGCGCCTTCGGACCGCGCGCGTCGCACCGCATCCGGGGCGAGGTCGAGCCCGTCCACGTCAGCCGCCTCCGACGACGATCTTGCATCGCATGTACGGTCCGCCGGCGGCCACGGGAACGTAGTCCTCCTCGCCTTTCCCGCACGAGCCGCCGTCGAGGGCGATCTCCTTCGACACCCGGTCGACGCTCTTCAGGATCGAGAGGGCGTTCCCGGTCAGGGTCATCCCGCGGACGCGCTCCCCGACCTCGCCCTTGTGGATTCGGAATCCGGACTGGGTGACGGCCTGGAACGACCCGCCGACGGGATCCTCCATGCCGCTGATCCATTTCCGCGTCAGGACGCCGGACTTCGTCTCCTCGATGATCTCGTCCTTCGTGTCCCGACCCGCGCCGAAGTACGTGTTCGTCATGCGCAC
>VBLV01000228.1 GCA_005879045.1 Methanobacteriota archaeon
CCGTTCGCAACCCACTCGCCGGGTTCGGCATCACGATCCTCGGCACGGCCGCCCTTTCGTTCCTTGTCGGCATCCCCATCGTGTTCCTGCCGCGCGACCTCGCGTACTTCTACTTCCCCTTCGTCCTCTTCGCCGTCGGCGTGTTCTCCGGCCGGACGACGTTCATCGGCTCCCTGGGCTTCATGGGTGCGCTGATCGGAGGCATCGTCGGCGTCTACGCCTTCCAGGCACTCTTCCTGCCCGCGGGCTGGCCCTTGACCGCAGGCATACCGCCGTGGCTCACGGGAACCTCGTTCATCACGGTCCTCCTGTTTGGCGCGGCGAGCGGCCTCGGCGGCGCGGCATCGGGGAAGCTCGGCCTCAAGCGGATCGAGCGTCTCACGGACCGTGCCCCGAAGATGCGCCGATGTCTCAAGTGCGGCGCGAAGGTCGGCATGTCGGCCCGCAAGTGCTGGTCCTGCCGGTCGTATCTCCCGCCCACGTAGACGGGCGTTTCAGATTTTCTTCATCCGACCGAGGATCGGTTCGTAGATGAGGCCCTTGTCGAGGAGGGAGTTAATCGATTCCTCCAAGGCGTCTTTGGCGACGCTTTTCGACACGGCGGCCTCCAGGATGCCTTCCCATGGCGCGCCTTTGCCATCCTTGTCCAGCGTCGCAATGATTTCGAGGACTCTCAACTCGGTCTCGTCGGGCTCACTGGGGGCCTCCTCCTTCGCGGCGGGCGTGGGGGACACCGTCGCCTCGCCCGGATCCGCGGGCTCTCGGTATTCCGGCAACAGGTACCGCAATCCCTCCGCGAGCATCGCGGTGTAGCGGGACAGATCCACCGTCCCGTAGTGGTTCACGGCCTGCACGATTCCGTCCGCGATCGCCTCCTTCACGCCGATTTTTGCAAGGCCGTCCTTCGTGAGGGGGTCCATCTTCAGGGCCTCGGACATCGTGTCGAGCCGCTTCCGGAGGGACCGACACGCCTCGAGGATCCAGTAGTCCCGGACCGTCTCGTCGACCGCCTTGATCCGTTCGGGTCGGATCGACGTGAACACCGTGCCTGCCTCGGGCGAGTAGACGCGGCTCTTGCCGACGATCGCACCGAAGACGGGCGGCTTGAGCTTCGAGAGAGTCGCCGCCGCCTCGGGTTGGTACTGGCCCGCGTAGATGCGGAACGTGCCGGTCGGGTCGGAGACGCGGGCGCGCCACATCGGCTGGATATCCGTCCCGACGTTCTCGACGTCCGTGATTACGCCGACGACGAAGACGCGGTTCACCTTGGCGCCCAGCGGCGTGACGACGTACGAGGGTGCGCGCTCGCCGCCCCCGTCCATCTCGAGGGTCGCGGCGTTGTACTCGGACGCGAAGAGCCGCCAGGCGACCTCACGCATCACGCGGATCCCTCCAGCCCCTCGAGCATTTCGCGCGCTTCGGCCTGGACGTCCACCTTCAGCATCTTCGCCGTCTCCACGATCATCATCAGCCCGTAGTCGTCGGACGTCACGTTTCCCCGCACCTCCATCGGTTGCGCCACGAGGACGTCCGCGAGTTCGTCCCGCACGATGTCGGTCGACATCGCTTCCTTCGCCGCGGCGATGCATGCGTCCAGGGTCTTGTCCAAGAGCGCCTCGGTGAGTTCGCGGTCGAAGACCGCCGTCACGGCGCCGGAGCCGTCGTCCAGGACCGCCTTCACGCGCAAGTCCGGCTCGCCTTTGACCTCGCCGTGGAGCCGGCACGCGCCTTTCCGCAGGACGCGTCGGCACTCCGGGCATCGGTAGACAAGGCCCGAGCCTTCCCGCAGGTCGATCAGGATGCCTCGCACGGTGACGTCGGCGGCGCCGCCTCGTTCCGCGAGGTCCTCGATCCACATGCGCGGGCTCGTGTTCAGCACGTTCGCGGGGGGAAGCAGGTCCGATTTGAGCCGGGTGATCGTCGCGCGCTCGTCGAAGCTGATCTGCGGGATGCCCCGCCACGACTTGACGTAGGCCCCCTCGATTCGGAGGACCTGTTCGGCCTTCAGGTCAAAGTCCTTCCAGGCGCTGAACTGGGTCTTGCCGGTCTCGTCGGCGAGGACGCCGGAGAAGACCGCTTTCGGATTGCCGTCGACCTCGACCTCCCTCCGCTCGACGGAGAGGACTCGGGCCGTGACCGCGACGTTCGAGGCCCCCTCTCGCAAGTCCACGACGCGGACCGGGGTCGGCTTGCCGACGTACGGCTGGCCCGGTCCGGACTTGAATTCCGGCAGCGCATCGGGGGCTTCTTTTCCGACCGCCGTGCGCACGCCGAAGTTCACCTGCACCTGGCCGCGGTATTCCTTCGTGTACGCGTTCTGGACTCGGATCACATCGCCCTTGGCCAGGGGCATCGGGAGCAGCTCCCATGCCGTGAAGGGCACGGTCGCGGTCGCATCGCCCAGGATGCCGGACAAGATCGTCTTCGTCTCTTGCCCTTGCGGGGTCACTTCCTTCTCGTACACCGCCACGACGCGGGCGAGGAGGTTCACGCTCTGC
>VBLV01000229.1 GCA_005879045.1 Methanobacteriota archaeon
GCGAGGTGACGATCGAGGCCCTCTCCCCGGGAATGGTCATTGGCCGCCACGGCTCGATCCTCAACGAGGTCAAGAAAAAGATCGGGTGGGCCCCGAAAGTCGTCCGAACGCCGCCGATCCCCTCGAAGACCGTCGAAGAGATCCGCCAGTATCTGCGGACGATCAACGACGAACGCCAGTCGTTCCTGAAGCAAGTCGGCCGCCGCCTCGCGCGCGAGGTTCCGGCGGGAGAGAACTACGTCCGGATCACCGCCCTCGGAGGATTCCGTCAGGTCGGACGGTCCGCGGCGTTGCTCAGCACGCGGGAATCGAAGGTCCTCATCGACTGCGGCGTCCTGATCTCGGAAGACAACGGCTCCCCGTACCTGAACGCCCCCGAGGTCACGCCCCTCAGCACGATCGACGCGGTCGTCATCACCCACGCGCACTTGGACCACTCCGGCCTGGTGCCGGCGCTGTTCAAGTACGGATACGAAGGCCCGATCTACACGACCGCGCCGACGCGCGATCTGATGTCCTTGCTCCAACTCGACTTCATCAAGGTCGCGATGGGCGAGGCCCGCAAGTCCGCGTACGACTCGAGCCACATCCGCAAGGCGGTCGCGAACACGATCCCGCTGAAGTACGGCGAGACGACGGACATCGCCCCGGACGTCCGCCTGACGTTCCAGAATGCGGGCCACATCCTCGGCTCCGGGGTCGCGCACTTCCACATCGGGGACGGCCTCTACAACGTCGCGATGTCCGGGGACATCAAGTTCGAGAAGACGTGGCTCTTCAACCCCGCGGTCAACAAGTTCCCGCGGCTGGAGACGCTCGTCCTCGAGTCGACGTACGGCGGGTATCACGACATCCAGCCGTCGCGACACGAGGCCGCTCAGCAATTGAAGGAGGTCTTACGCCGCGTCCTGACCCGCGGTGGGAAGGTTTTGGTGCCGGTCTTCGCGGTCGGCCGGTCTCAGGAGGTCATGCTCGTCCTCGAGGACGCGATCCGAAACCATCAGATTCCGGAGGTCCCGATCTATCTGGACGGCATGATCTGGGAGGCGACCGCGATCCATACCGCGTATCCGGAGTATCTGAACAGCCAGCTCCGGACCCAGATCTTCCAGACCGGCGAGAATCCGTTCCTCTCCCCGACGTTCAAGCGGGTCGAGACCGCGGACATGCGGGCGAACATCATCGACGACGTCGAGCCGTGCATCGTCCTGGCGACGTCCGGAATGATGTCCGGCGGCCCCATCCTCGAGTACTTCAAAGGCTGGGCAGACAACCCGTTGCACGCCCTCGTGTTCGTCGGCTTCCAGTCGGAAGGCTCGTTGGGTCGCCGGATCCAGCGGGAGGCCCGCGAGATCACGCTGACGGACCGCGGGCAGCCCCTGACCCTACCGATCAAGATGGACGTCGAGACGGTCGACGGCTTCTCGGGCCACTCCGACCGCCTGCAGCTCCTCAACTACGTCGGCACGATGGAGCCGCGGCCGGAACGGGTCATCGTGAACCACGGCGAGGAGTTCAAGTGCTCCGACCTCGCGTCCGGGCTTTACAAGAAATTCGGCCTCGAGACGCGGGCGCCGATGAACCTCGAGACGATCCGACTCAAGTGAGGCCTCGCGATGTCCGCAGCGCCGGACCCGGCCGGGACGGGATGGACGCGGCGGGCCTCCGGGAGTGCGGTCCTCCTGTTCTTCGTGCTCTCCGGGGGACTTTGGTTGGGCAGCGTCCTCTCGTGGCAGCTGGGCCAACCGGAATTCGTCGTGGTCCTCCTCGCCCTCGCCGCGTTCTTCCCCCTCGCCTGGCTCGCGGTCGGGATGCGAACTCGTCCGGTCTGGGCCCTCCAGGTTCGGGAGGAGCCGACGCGCGTCGCCGACGCGGTGCGGGAAGCCGTTCGCGATCGGCACCCGACGCCGGCGTCTCCGGTAGATGTCGGTCGCGGAGGACTCTTTCGAGGCTGCAATCCCATCCTCCGGGTCGAGGAACCGCTCTGCTTCATCGGTATCTTTCGGTCGCCGGTCGATGCGTCGACCACGGTTCTGCTGTTCCCCCGGTCGAAGAACCGCGAGTCGGTGGATCGACTGCGAGCCGCGATCAGGGCAGGCGTCGGGCCGTCACGATGAGATCGCTTCCCCTACAGTGTGGGCCGGCGGGACCCTGAACTCGTGATTCGCTAGTCCGCCATCGAGTCCATCCAGGCCTGGAGGGCATCGCGCGCCGCCTCCAGGTTGACGACTTGGTCTTCTCCGTTATTCTCGATCGTGAAGCGCTCGAGGACGATTCGTCCGTCGACCTGTCGGAACTCGAGCCGAAGGCACGGGATATCGAACGGGTCGACTTGCTCGAGCGCCCAGGGCTCAAACGCGACCGTCACGCGCTCCCCTTCCGTGACGACGTTGTAGCCTTGGGTCTTGCACAGGCCGTCGAGGAACCGCCACCGCGGGGCGGAGATTTCCGACGCGGACATGCCGCCAGCTAGGTGCCTCGAGGGTCAGGAATGTTAGGCATACGACCTCTGGACAATGTGTGCGGAGCAAACCTTTTGTGTGCACCCGCGATGAACGGCCGTGCGCCGTCCGCACTACGAAAAAGTCCAGGACCTGTTGAGCCCTGAAGCGTTCGAGGCCCGTCTGGACTCCGTCATCGCGGAGTGGGGAGGCCTGCTGGACCGCGAGACCGCCGCGATGGTCGTCGTCGAGCGTCTCGGGCGGAGCGTCGCCTCGTTCACGCGGGTCGCCGACCTCGAAGAGGGAATGGAGGCGAACCTCCGGGCGACCGTCGTCTCGATCTCGCCGGTCCGCACGTTCACCCGCCAGGACGGCACCGAGGGACGGGTCACGAATTTGGAGCTCCGGGACGAGAGCGGATCGTGCCGGTTCGCCCTCTGGGACGACGATGTCGGCCTTGTCGAACGCGGCAAAGTCGCCGTCGGCACGACGGTCCGCGCACTCGATTGCTACGTGAAGCGCACGAACTTCGGCCTCGACGTGTCCCGCGGGAAGTTCGGGGCGCTCCTCGTGGAGGCCGTTTGAATGGCCGAGCGCAGTACCGAATGGGCGTACTCGAACGACGGCCGGATTGCCTTCGTCTTCCTCGGCCTGGCGATCGTCTTGCTGGCGATCGGCCTGATGGCCGTCACCGCTTTTGGGAGCGACGCTGCGAACGGCGGCGTGGCCTTGCTCGCGATCGCGATGTTCCTGCTCGTCTTCTCGGTCCTCGTGTTCGTGCCTCGACTTGCGCGTCGAGGACCCTCCAGCTTCAGCTTCTATTCGCGTCGATCGCTCGACGAGGCCGTGAAGGCCGTCCGGGAGGCGATCGAGGCGTCCGGGCGGACGCCCCGGGTGGACGTCGTGAAGTCTCGGTCCGACCATCCGCCTCGGATCGTGACGGCCGACGGGATCCAAGCGCGCTTCCGAATCGAGGTCACCCGGCATCCGGCGGGCGCGGAGGGCGGCCTCGAATGGACCGAGATCGTGGAGTCGTCCGCATCGCGAGACGGCGCCGAGGCTCAGGCTCTACGAAAGAAGGTCAGGGAGCGCCTCGGCGGCGAGTCGTCGCCCGATGGGTGACGGATCCTACATCCCCATGCCGGGCATCCCGCCCATGCCACCCATTCCGCCCATCCCACCGTGGCCGTGCTCACCAGCTCCCGGCGGCGGCGTCGATTCGGAGGATCATGCTCGCGACCTCTGCGGCCGAGTCGATCTCCTGGATCTTCACGCGCAGGGGCTCCACGACGTTGGCCTTCAGCATGTCGAGCGGCTCACCGCTCGTGACATCGACCCCCATCGCCTTCCCGCCCTTCTTCCCGTGGGCGGCCCGAAGTTTGATCAGGACATCGATCGGGTCGAGGCCCGCATTCTCGCCGAGCGCCCTCGGGATGACTTCGAGCGCGCCCGCGAACGCCTCGATGGCGAGCTGCTCTCTCCCACCGACGGACGCGGCATAACTCTTGAGGGCGAGCGAAAGCTCAATCTCTGCGGAACCGCCGCCCGGGATCGCCTTGCCGTCCTCGATCGCCGCGGAGACGACTCGGAGCGCGTCGTGCAGGATCCGCTCGACTTCGTCGACCACATGCTCGGTGCCGCCGCGGATCAGGATGGAGACCGCCCGGGCCTTCTTGCAGCCCGTGACGAACGTCATGTCGTCCGTGCCGACCTTTCGCTCTTCGACGAGGTCCGCACGGCCCAGCTCCTTCGGCGTCAGGTCGTCGAGGTTCGTGACGATCCGCGCACCCGTCGCCTTCGCGAGCTTCTTCATGTCGCTCTCCTTCACCCGGCGGACGGCGTAGATGCCTTCCTTGGCCAGGAAGTGCTGGGCGACGTCGTCGATTCCCTTCTGACCCAGGACGACGTTGGCACCGGACGCTTTAATCTTGTCGACCATCGTCCGGAGGGTCTTCTCCTCTTCATCGAGGAACATCTGAAGCTTCGCCGGATCGCGGATGCGGATCTCCTCGTTCACTTCGGTCTTCTTGACCTCGAGGGCGCGGTTGATGAGCGCGATCTTCGCATCGCGCACGAACTTCGCCATCCGCGGGTGGACGCGCTCCTTGTCGAGGACGATTCCATCGATGAGCGTCGTGTCCGTGAGGTTGCCGCCGTGTTTCTTCTGGACCAGGATGTTGTCAACGTCCGCGCGGACCTCGCCCGCGACCTCTTCGACGATGGCCTGGACCGCGTCGACGGCGATGTCGGCCAAGAAGTTCGCGTTCGTCCCGACGCTTCGACCGGACATCGCGGTCCGCGCGATCGATCGGAGAGTGTCCTTATCGGTCCGCTTGACGGAAAAGGCGAGCTCTCGAAGGAGTTTGACGGCCTCCGCGGCGGCCATCCGGTAGCCGTTCACGATGAGCGTCGGGTGGACCTCCTGCTCGATGAGGCTCTCCGCCTCCTTGAGGAGCTCCCCGGCCAGGATGACGGCGCTCGTCGTGCCGTCGCCGACCTCGTCGTCCTGCGTCTTGGCGACCTCGACCAGCATCTTGGCGGTCGGATGCTCGATCTCGATCTCCTTCAGGATCGTGACCCCGTCGTTCGTAATCGTCACGTCGCCGAGGGAGTCCACGAGCATCTTGTCCATGCCTTTCGGGCCGAGGGTCGACTTGACCGCGTCGG
>VBLV01000258.1 GCA_005879045.1 Methanobacteriota archaeon
TCGGCAGTCTCATGTCCCCTTGCGGCGTTCGACGGCCGTGCGTGTCTTCATCGAGCTGTCGGGGGAACATCCGACGCTTCCCCGGGCGGAGGCGCTCGCCGCCATTGCATCAGAGCGCGTCGAGGTGCGAACCGCGACGTTCGGTCCGCACCTCCTGCGCCTCGATGTCGTTGGCCCCGTCGAGCGAGCGGCGCATCGGCTCGGTCTCGCCCACGTCGTCTGCGAGGAGCTCGCATCCGGAGATCTCGATACGATTCGCACATTCGCGTCGGCTCAGGAACTGGGCGGTCGCACGTTCCGGGTTCGTTCGCACGGCCTCGATGCGGACCTGGATCCGCGCGCGATCGAGGCACCGCTCGGCGCGGATCTCGCCAAGACGGGTCGTGTGGATCTCGACGCGCCGCAGCTCGACTACCGCGTTCTGCTCTGCGAGGAGTTCGTCCTAGGTCGGGTCTTGCATCGGATCGATCGCTCGCGTCTGGAGGCGACGAAGGTCGCGAACCGACCGTTCTCCCTCCCGATTTCTCTCCATCCGAAGTTCGCGCGGGCCCTCGTCAACTTGGCGCGTGTGCCGATGGCCGGCACCGTCCTCGACCCATTTTGCGGCACCGGAGGGGTCCTGTTGGAGGCCGCGGAGCTGGGGCTTCGCGGAGTCGGGATCGACCGAGAGAAAGGGATGGTCATGGGTACTCGAACGTCCCTGCGGTCTGCGGGGAGCGCCCCCGAGTTGGTCGTCGCGGATGCCGGGCGGCTCCCGTTGCGGCCGGGGACGGTCCACGGGATCGCGACGGATCCGCCGTACGGCCGCGCCGCCTCGACGCGGGGCGAGGCGATCGATCGACTCTATGGTCGCGCCTTCCAGGCTTTCGCGGAACTCCTCCCGAGAGGCGGCCACCTGGCGATCGTGCTCCCCAGCGAGAAGTGGATCGAGCGCGGATCCAAATCCCTCGAACTCGTCGAGGCCCATGCGCTTCGCGTGCACCGGTCGCTCGTCCGTCACTTCTGCGTCTTCGTCAGGGCGTGATTCGGAGGTCGACCGGCAGCTCCGGGTGAATCAGACCATCGGAGGTCCTCGCCGTGACTAGGAAGCTGACATACACTGGGAGGGCGGAGGACGACCAATTGTTCGGGGCTCTCACTTGGAGATCGAACACCGCGCGCTGGCTTGCATTCAACGTGATGGTGACTGAGGCGTTGCTCACGGCCGTGCTGACGGAACCGATCCGGTAGGACGTGAAAAGGATGACGAAGCCAAAAGCGAGTAGATTCTTCTGATCCTTCGCGCCCATGATGACGGACTCCTTGATGGGTCCGGTGTTATTGACGGCGAATGTGAGGAGGAGGGACGCACCCAGTGCGATGGTCTGGTTGATGCCGGGGAGTGGCGTCCCGTTGGCCGCCTCGAACGCGAGGCCGCGTTCACTCGCGACCATCACGAACGGCTGCGGGACGAAGGTCACGATTAGGATCACGACGGCCGCGATGCCGATTAGCTTCCGACGCGTGTCGAGGCGCGTCAAGTCGTTGAGCGGCGGCGGATGTCTCACACCGAGGATGAAGATCAGGAATCCAAACAGAAACCACCCCGGGTAGAACAGACTGAGTCCGAACAGGATTAGGATGGCGGACCACGACAAGTAGAGCTGGCGGCTGCCGAGGAGCGCCCTCGCGACATGGCCCCCGTCGAGCTGACCGGCGGGCAGGAGGTTGATCGCGGTCACGAAGAGGCCGACCCAGCCGGCGAAGGCGAGCGGGTGCGGATGGGTCAGCAGCGTTTCCGGGAGGGGAAAGAATAGCGACAGAGCCCGGAACAGCAGCGACGGCTGCGCCTCCCCAGCGAGGGTGAGGCCCGAGGCCGGTGACGCCGCGGACAATGCGAGCCCCGCCAAGGTGACGGGAATCGCAATCGCGAATCCGACGAGCGGCCCCGACACGCCGATGTCCAAGAGCGCGCGGCGATTCGGGATCGGGTCCCTCATGCTGATGAACGCCCCGAAGGTACCGAGGGGCGGGACGGAAGGCAGGAAGAACGGGAGGGAGGCTTGGACCTTGTACCGCTTCGCGACGAGGTAGTGGCCCATCTCATGGGAGCCGAGGATCGTCAGGAGGGGCAGCGTGAAGAACAGGCCGCCGAGGCCGAGCGACTCGGCGGACAGGAACGGCTGGCCCGAATAATCGGCCCAGTTCCAGGCCCCGCCGAAGAACGTGGTCGTGAGGACGGTGACGAGGAGCAGGATCAGATTCACTTGCGTCCTGGCGAACCGCGGCCGCGGACGTCGCTGGACATGGACGAGCGTCTCGCCCTTCTCCTGCGTGATCGTCGGAATGTAATCTTTCGGGACGAGCTCGATGCGCAGCGCGTCGAACGGGGCGTCGATGCCTCCCGGCGGAGCGC
>VBLV01000259.1:0-7980 GCA_005879045.1 Methanobacteriota archaeon
AGTCAATTGGAGTCAGTCATGCGCCGAAGGCCACTGGAGCGGACTTCACCAAATGTACACTCGCCGTGCCGATTCCGATACAAGTACAAGGTCAGGTCGTGAGGCATATAGTCCTGACGCAGAACCGTATACCGAGTGAGCCGGAGCGCTTCCGTGGTCATCTGAATCGGATCATAATAGTGGCGCCCCTCCTCGATTCGGTCCGCGGTTTTGCTCAACATGCTGAACGCAACCGCGTCATTCGCGGCGGCCCATGCCTTGCGCAGTAGGCGAATCATGTCCTCGTCGTTCGATCCGGTCTCCAAATTGTGAATCCCGCAACTGATCACGAAGTCGAACCGGCGCGGGATCTCTTCTCGGAGGACATCGCGAACCTCGAATTCGGCATCCGGATACTTGGCCCGAGCCCGGCCCACGAACCTCTCGGAAAAGTCATACCCCGTGTACGACACGTCGGAGTACCGATCGCGAAGGAACTGATAGAAGTGCCCGAGGCCAGAACCGAGATCCACGACGCTCTTCCCCGACATCGGGCCGACTTCGGCGAGAATGTGGAAACGTCCCTGCTGACCCTTCTCGCTACAGTCCAAGCTCCGAGGACTGTCTCCGTGTCGTTCAAGACGCTCTTCGAAAAAGCGCTTGACGTCCATCCGGCTGACATGACCCGGGCGGCACTACAAGTTTTCGCCTCACATGATTGGTGTCGCCCTCGGGTACACATTGAGCGAATATGCCCATTTACCGACTTTTGGCAGGCGGATATGAGGAATGCTTTTCATGGGAGAAGACCTTCGTGTTTTGGCCTGGATGCCATGGGGTTGGAATCTCTGGGGGGAGTTCGGGACGTACGCCCGTTGGGTCAGCTTTGATTGACGAAGAGGCGAGCAACGGGCATCGCCTCGCGCAGTACCATAACATCCTCGGCATCGGCGCGCATCCGGACGATGTCGAGATCGGATGTGGCGGCTCGCTAGTCGCTGCAAAGCGGGGGGGAGCCTCCATCCACGCCGTATCGCTATCGCGGTGCGACGAGGAGATGCCCGCCATTCGAAAAGGCCAGAGGGAAGAAGAATTCTTTGCTGCATCAGCAATCATCGGCGCAAAGGCGCACACGTTCGACGTCCCCGACCGCGAGTTCCCCGAGCATCGAAGAGAGATCATGCTTCTGCTCGAGAACCTCCAAGAGCAACTGAGGCCCGACCTCGTCTTCTTCCCGTCCTTGGACGACCCTCATCAAGATCACGACACGGTCGCCCACGCGGTTGTTCGAACGTTCCGAAGAAAGGAAACGCTCCTCCAGTACGAAATCTTGAGGCACGGAAGTCACTCCTTCACCCCAACCCTCTTTGTCGACATCACGGCCACGCTCGACACGAAGCTACGCGCCCTCGGGGAATACAAGAGTCAGCTCGAGTCACGCGCGTACTTCGACGAGGACAGCTTCCGCAGCTTGGCTCGGACTCGAGGCGCGCAGAGCGGTTGCGAGTATGCCGAGGGATTCATGGTCCAGATGTTGTACCTGTAGTCCGTCCTCTCTGCGCGAACGCAACGGCAATGGAACGGGAGGTGTGAATCCGCGACGGTTGTAGCTGTCCATCAGCCAGACTTCCTTCCTTACCTCGGCTTCTTCAAGAAGGCGCGTCAAGCCGATATCTTGGTCGTCTACGATACCGCGCAATACTCGAAGAACCAGTATCACAACCGGAATCGAATCAAAACGCCAGGTGGGCCGACGTGGCTCACGGTCCCGGTTCGATCGCCTCAGAAGAAGCCAATCTTGTCGGTGGAAATCGACAATTCGAAGGATTGGGGCCGGCGTCTGTCGTTCATGTTGGAGGCGAATTACGCGCGGTCCCCGTGGTTCAGCCAGCACGGAACCGAACTTGGACGTCTGTTCCGGCAATCCCGCTGGGAGCGGCTCGCGGATCTTAACATCCGCCTCCTGTCCCTCATTACCAAAGCGCTCGACATCGACACAGAGATCGTCCGCGCGTCCGCATTGCCCGCGGGTTCCTCCGAGGACCCGACCGACAAGCTCCTCGCGATGACGCAGGCCGTCGGAGGTGACACCTACCTCTCGGGTCCTGGAGGACGCACCTATCTCGATCGATCGAAGTTCGACAGAATCGCGCTCCGCTTCTCGCGCCCACCGCAGGCCGTTTATCCGCAACTATGGGGACCGTTCGAGCCTAACCTATCGATCGTGGATGCGCTCTTTAACTGCGGCACAGACACGAAGAACCTCCTGGACCTGTGAGTTGGGAGTCCCGCAAGACGGGACCGGTTCCTGCAAGGGCCTTATCAGCTACCGACCGGCTGTCCTTCAGGTTGCGGGAGAACTACCGTGAAGATAGATTGAAGGCCGGCCGATTCAGCACCACCAACCGTGTTCCTTCCTCGTCGGTGGGCCCCATTCCATCCAGAAGCTCGAGTCATCGACCCAGATCGCCTCGCGGATCCGGATCGCCGGTCCATGCGAGGACCCGAACAGCATCTCTATGACGGCGTTCGCGCCGCCGTGCCGAAAGGATGCACACGTCGTTCGGCCCCTGCACCTCAGCATCGAACGAGCAGCGACGAAGATGACCCGAGCGTTTATCGACATCCGCATTTACCAGCGGCTTGGTTAGGCCAGAGCTTCGAAGCCTCGGTGGGCGGTGAGGCCGGGAGTTCACGAGTCGGAGAACGCGCCCATCTCCCAGAACGCTTAAGTACAATATGACCGCTGCACGCCGTGCTAAATTTGAACATTCCCATCGGCCCTCGAGTCGGTCGAGGGGGCTCATGGGGGCTCATACAGGGGGAGGGATCGCGCAGGACCTAGCCCTCGAGGTAGAAACCTAGAGCTTGGGTTTCAACCAGCTCCCGTCTCCGTCCCTTCGGCCGAAGGGGACGCCGCAGATTGCCAAGCAGCTACTGCACGTGTCCAACTCTCCGTCATCATGCCCTGCCTGAACGAAGAGAAGACCGTCCAACGCACGCTCGAGGAGACGGCGAAAATCCTCAGGAAGGAGTACGCCAGGGCGTTCGAGATTCTCGTGGTGGACGACGGCTCGACGGATGGCACTTCGATTGTCGCGGAAGCGGTTGCCTCGAAGATCCCTGAGGTCAAGGTCGCGAGATTGCATGCGAATGGAGGGAAGGGCAACGCCCAGCGACTGGCCTTCGGCCAGGCCACCGGAGACGTCATTTGTTTCCTAGACGGGGATTTCGACATTCACCCGAGACATATTGTCCCCTTCGTCCAAATGCTCGAGGCAAACGGCGCGAAGGTCATCGTCGGTTCCAAACGCCATCCGGATTCCCACATCGACTATCCCAGGCAGAGGCGGATCCTCAGCCGAGGCTACGAGATCCTGCTCCGAGCTTTGTTTGGTCTGCAGATCCGGGACACGCAGGCCGGAATCAAGGTGTTCCGACGCGAGGTCCTCGAAGAGGTCCTTCCCGTAGGACTCGTAAAGCGATACGCCTTCGACGCAGAGCTCCTCGTCATGGCGCATCGGTTCGGATTCAGCATCGTCGAGGCCCCGATCGAGATGGCATCCTGGGACGAGATCGGCAGCGCCGTGGATCTCCGCGAAGTCGTAAGGATGTTCCTCGACACTCTCGGCGTCTTCCTGCGCCTTCGTGTCACGAAGTATTATGACCACGTCCCCCCCTCAGAGATCCCACGAAAGGGGTCTTGATGGATGGATGCCCACTCCATCTTGATCATGAACTGGCGGGACACCCACAACCCGGATGCCGGCGGGGCAGAGGTCTATCTCCACGAGATGGCAAGGCGGTGGGTCCAGTGGGGCCATGAGGTCTCACTGATCACCGCCCAGTTTGCCGGAGCGCCGCGGGAAGAGACCGTGGATGGGGTGCGTGTCGTTCGGACCGGCGATCGATACTCGGTCTACCGAAGCGCCCGGCGGACATACCTGGAAAGATTCCGGAAGCAGTGTGACGTCGTCCTCGACTCGATCAACACGAAACCGTTCGCGACGCCCCGGTACGTGAACGAGCGGGCTTCCATCCACGCCCTCATCTACCAGCTCGCGCGGGAATACTGGTTCTACGAGACGCCTCTGCCGGTGGCTCTGGTAGGGCGATACGTGCTGGAAGAGCACTGGCTGAATCAATACGCCGAGGTGGCGACCACCACGATTTCTGCTTCGACCCGGGATGATCTCGTCCGGCTGGGTTTCCGCAACGTCGAGGTCATCCATGCCGGTGTCTCCACAAAACCGCTGAAGTCGTTGCCCGCGAAGGAGGACGTCCCGACGCTCATTTTTGTGGGACGCCTCAAGAAGGCCAAGCTGCCCCATCACGCGCTGGAGTCGTTTCGAATTGTGAGAAGCCGACTCCCCCAGGCACGCCTCTGGATAGTTCTTCGGAAGGATCCCCGAGGCGCAGAAGGTCGATCTGATGAAGCGCGCCCATGTCCTCTTGTTTCCGGCAGTACGGGAAGGCTGGGGACTCTCGGTAATCGAGGCGAACGCCGTCGGGACGCCCGCGATCGGGTACGACGTGCCCGGGCTCAGGGACGCCATCGTCGACGGGCGAACAGGGAGTCTCGTGGCATCCGGGGACATGGCGGAGATGGCCAACGAGTCGGTGCGCCTCCTCCTGAATGAATCCGAATGGAGCAAGATCGCGCGGGAAGCGCTGGAATACTCGCGAGGGTTTGACTGGGACAATACCGCGTCTCAGTTCCTAAAGAGACTCGCCTCGTAGATCGCGCCGAATGTGAAGACGTCATCCCGACGGGTACAAGGGGCCTGTACTCATCATGAGGCGGCGCGGCCTCCATCGTGCGCATCCGCGCACGTTCCATGCCCACGAGCCCGTCGGGGGATTCCGAGACGGAGCCTATTTCCAGAGGATCGCTCTGTTCAACGACCTCAATGGGAGAATCGACTTCGCTGTCCAGGGGCACGGTCTAATTAAGGACGGCGCCCCCCTCTATCGGTGGCTCGAGCTTTTGACCAACCCCGCCACGCCGCGGCGTACTTTACGACTTGGTACAGGACGAACCCAGGGGTCAGATCCGGGTTTCGGACAAAATCCTTCCAATGTCTGAGGAAGGCTGTACGAATCGGAAGCAGCTGCCGGAGGCCGCGGCGCTCATTGCGCGAAAGGAAGTTGCGCAACGTAGTTCCGTAGAAGTACTGTTTCGAATAGATCTCCTTCAGGGTGGTTGGCTCGTCGATATGCACCTCCCTCGACCGAATCCGGCCAACGCGATACCGTGCTTCCAGCAATCGGTTGTGGAGATCGTAGTCCTCGCCTCCGATGAGGCCCTCGTCGTATCCACCGAGCGCACGGATGACTGAGCTTTTGAAGAACCGAGCCGCCACATTCCAGTCGTCGTCGAAGTAGCAGCCCTTCTCGAGGGCCCGCACACGGGCCCAATAGCCCATCGTGGAATCCGTCGTGTCAGGAATGATGACAGCGTCGTAGCCTTGCAAGATCAGGTCAACCGAATCGCGGATGACCTCCGGATCCAAGACGAAATCTGAATCCACCCGGTAGACGCACTGGCCTTTCGCGATTCGGAACCCGTAATTGTACTGTGCGCACCTCTCCGGACCGAGCACATGGACCTGATCAGTGAACTCCCTAGCAACGGCTGCGCTCGCGTCGGTCGAGAAGTTGTCGATTACGACAACCTCGAACGGGCGATACGTCTGCGCGGCAACGGACTCAAGGCAGCGACGAAGGGTGCCCTCGGAATTCCGCGTGCCTATCACGACCGTGACGAGAGGCTGTTCCGAGGCCCGAGATGATGCAGCGTTGATCGGGCCGCCCGGCGCCCGCCGGGAGGCGATCACGCCGCCGCTGTTCGGTGCGCCCGAGTGGGGAGACCGCCTATGCATGCCGATTCGTCGCCCAATGGGCGTCCTCCGTAAAGACCCTCTCCGACGTGGGCCACATCAATGAAGTACAACGTGTTGAATTACAGTCAAGAGGTACATCCACCTGCCGTTGCCAGTTGGCCTTGCTTCAATCATCGAATCTGGATGCCACGGGGGTTCATGAGGACGTTCAGAAGTCACCCAAAGCCCCTCTCCGAGGCCTAGGGGGCGTCTGGGGTTGCACATCGCATACCTGGTCTCGCTAGACCCGTACAGATCGGCGACCGGGACGGAGGTCGGCGCACGCAACGTGGCGGAAGCCATGTCCGCCCGCGGCCATGAAGTAACGATTTTTCATGCGTATTCCACCCGGAGTGAAGCGATGAACCGATCCGGCGTTCGGACCGTGGGCGTGCGACACACGACGATTCGGTTCGTTGCCGGCGCCGAGGCGAATCGGAAGGTCCTTCGCGCGATTCAAAACGACAACGGTGGACGGTTCGACGTCATCGACCTATTTGGTTGCGGCCTCGGTCCTGCCTTCAGTCGTGCGGCGACAATTCGAACCGCTCGCATCTACCACGCAATCGACGTCGCGAAGCTCGAATGGGGGGCGGTTGAACGAGGGAAACTCGCCTCCGCGCCGTTCTATCTGAGTCTCATGCTCGCGGAACGGACAGCGGTCCTCGCGGCAGACCATATCATCGCCATCTCCCGAGCCACCGCCGAGGGATTGGCGAAGGCGCATCCGCGCGGCCTCGGAGAGACCCACGTGGTGCCCCTTCCGCTCCGCGACGAATGGTTCTCGAGCCCAGAGAATTTACGGAGGGAACACTTTCTCTACATCGCGGCGGGCCGCCGAAGGTGGACACGCGTCTTTCTCGAAGCGTTGGCTCGGGTGAGAAGAGATGGCGTGGTGGCAAAGGGGGTGGTCCTTCGGGAACCGCGAGACGAGTTCCGCAACCAGGCGCGAACGCTCGGGGTTGACGTGGATTTCCTCAACTTCATTCCCGAGTCCACGCTGAGGGAGTACTACGCACGGGCCTACGCTCTCGTGCTCCCATCGAGCCGGGAGGGAATGTGCGTCCCGATCATCGAGGCGGCCTCGCAACAGACTCCGACGATCGCAACGCCTCTTCCCTCCGTTGCGGACTTTGTAGAAGACAACGAGACGGGACTGTTCGTGCGGTCCGCCGAACCGAACGAATGGGCCGAGCGGATGCGACTTGTGATGACCGACGAGAGCCTCCGCCGGAAGCTCGGGACCCGAGCGAGGGAGAAAAGCGAAGCGTACCGAGCGTCCAAGGTGGCGCTCACGACCGAGGAGATCTATGCCAGGCAACGCAGATGAGAGTCTCGGAAGCGCCAGCCGCTCATCCGCCGTGCGGAATCAGAGCCTTCGTGCAAATAGCCCGAATGAGGTGTGATCGTTCAACACTCGGAGCACAATCGGTCGAGTGTTGGGGGAGCTAGAGCGGTCCGAATGCGCCGACCTGGAGCTTGTGCTGGTCGACAATTACTCTTCGGATGGCACGTGGGAGGAGATCGCCGAGTGGGAGCGACAATCACAAAGACCTCATCGGGTCCTGCGGGGGGATCCTGACCATTGTTTCGCAAAGGCCGTGAACCGGGGGGTTGCGGTGTGCAGCGGCGAACTCGTCGCCATCGTTAACGATGACGTCTCGATCACGGACCCGTCCTGGCTGCATCTCCTCGTGGAGACGCTGGTAGCCCATCCCGACCTCGCCGCGGCGGGACCCACCCTCCTCGAGGCGGACGGCCAGACCGTCCAGTCCGGCGGATTGCAGGGCTCGTTCCACGCCTACTTCCGGAGCCCTCTGACCGGGAGACCCTACCGGGATGCTCCTCAGCGGACGCAGAAGGTCCGGTCGTTGGTCGGAGCCGCGCTCCTCTTTCGCAGAGATCCGTTCGTCGCTCTGGGCGGGTACGACGAGGCGTTCTGTCCGATCCTCTTCGAGGACACGGACATGCTCTGGCGATTGGAGCGTTATGGAGCGGGGATCGCCTGGGCGCCCCAGAGCAGCCTCATTCATTTAGGCGGGGTAAGCTTCGGTCGGGATCCCAGCGTAACATCCCAGAACCGAATCCGCTGGACTTGCCGACACACGGCCCGGTCGAT
>VBLV01000259.1:8070-8561 GCA_005879045.1 Methanobacteriota archaeon
GAGGAAACGATTTCCCGGAGGAAACGGTTCCGAGCCCTAGTCGGAACCTGGGCTCACACCACGTAGGAGGGAACCGCGCGGCCATTCAGCGACTCCGAGGGAGATTCTGCCGGACCGTGCTCAGGCCATCCCGACCGCGACGTCGGAGTTCGGTGGATATCGCTTCAGAGGGCCGGGCGACGGAAAGCGGAGGACCTTCGACGTGACGACTTCGGAGAAACCGCGGAGCGCCGAGGCCGAGAAGCGCCCGGCAGCTGTCTTGTGGCCGCGGCGGGCCTCCACAGATCGGGATGGAGAATCTGCCAGCCGCTTCCGCCAGGTGTGGGATCGATATCGCCCTCATCTCGCGGCCGTCGGCGTCGTCCTCGTGGTGATGTTCCTCGAGTTCCGTCGGATGTTCTCGTACGGATACTTCGTCACGCCGGACCTGTTCCTCGACTTCCCGGCCACGACTACGCCGGATGGGCTCCTGCTTCACCTGTCGAAATGGA
>VBLV01000070.1:0-382 GCA_005879045.1 Methanobacteriota archaeon
ACCGGAGTCTCCCGGCGATGGGAGGCGCAAGCCCGCTCGCGCTCGGTCCTCCGTTGCCGGTCGCAGACGAGAGCCGGCTGACCCGGGAGCCCACCTCCGAGGTCGTCGTCGACCCCTCTTGGATCTACATCACCATGGAACTCCGGGGCGCATCCCGCGAGACGCTGGAACTCACCACGACGCAACATCGGCTCACGGTCCACGCCCGAGACGCCGATGGACGGGTCTTCCACCGCGAGATCGAGCTGCCCCAGCCGGTCGAGCCGGACGCGGCCACGGTCACCTATCGGAACGGCGTACTCGACGTGACCTTGCACCGGATCCGGGCCCTCCGCATCCGATTCAGGAGAGGTACCGGAAATGAACGAGAAGGCTCCCGCGA
>VBLV01000070.1:562-10756 GCA_005879045.1 Methanobacteriota archaeon
CGAGATGGACGCCGCGGTCGTGGCGCTCGAGGGAAAGGCGGGCGAAGGCGTCCGGATGGTCCGGGACAACCTGGTGAAAGTCCTCCAAGAGGTCGGCCTCCAGGAGATTCCGTCCAAGGGGCGGGTCTTCGACCCGTACGAGATGGATTGCATCGAGCAGGTGCCGGATCCGGAGATGAAGGACGGCGCCGTCAAGTCGGTCGTGCGGAAGGGCTATCGCCTCCACGATCGCGTCTTGCGTCCCGCTCAAGTCATCGTCGTCAAGAACAGAGGTGAAACGAATGGCTAAGATTATCGGAATCGACCTCGGCACGACCAACTCCGAGGCCGCATACATGGAAGGGGGAACGCCGCGGATCATCCCGAGCGCTGAGGGCAGCGCGTACGGCGGGAAGATGTTCCCGTCCGTCGTGGCCTTCACGAAGGACGGGATTCTCGTCGGTGAACCGGCGAAGCGCCAGGCCGTCCTGAACCCCGATCGCACCGTGATGCAAATCAAGCGGAAGATGGGGACGGACTACAAGGTCCGGATCGACGGGAAGGATTACACCCCGCAGGAGATCTCCGCGATGATACTCCGGAAAATCAAGACGGACGCGGAGGCGTTCCTCGGCCAACCCGTCAACCAGGCGGTAATCACGGTGCCGGCCTACTTCAACGACAACCAACGACAGGCCACGAAAGATGCCGGGAAGATCGCCGGCCTCGACGTCCTTCGGCTCGTGAATGAGCCGACGGCGGCGGCCTTGGCCTACGGTCTCGACAAGAAGGGAGAAGGCAAGATCGCCGTGCTCGACTTGGGTGGCGGGACGTTCGACGTGACCCTGATGGAAATGGGTGAGGGGGTCTTCGAGGTCATCGCGACGTCCGGGGACACCCAGCTCGGCGGCATGGACATGGACAACACGATCATCCAGTGGCTCGCCTCCGAGTTCCGCGCCGAGCACGGCGTGGACATCTCGAGCGACAAGCAGGCGATGCAGAGGCTGCGCGACGCGGGCGAAAAGGCGAAGATCGAATTGACGAGCGCGACCGAGACGACGATCAACTTGCCGTTCATCGCCCAGAAGTCCGGACAGCCGGTGCACCTGGAGAAGAAAGTCACCCGGGCGAAGCTTGAGCAACTGATCGAACCCGTGCTGAATCGTCTTGACACTCCCATTCGCCAGGCGTTCAAGGACGCCGGATGGCAGTACCGGGACGTCAATCACGTCATCTTGGTCGGCGGGCCGACCCGAATGCCGGCGGTCCAGTCTCGCTTCGAGAAGATCCTCGGTCGGCCGGCGGAGCGAACCGTCGACCCGATGCAGTGCGTGGCGCTCGGCGCCGCGATCCAGGCCGCAGTCCTCAGCGGCGAGGTGAAGGATATCCTCCTGCTCGATGTGACCCCCCTGAGCTTGGGCGTCGAGACGAAGGGCGGCATCTTCACGAAGCTGATCGAGCGGAACACGACGATTCCCACGCGAAAGAGCGAGATCTTCACGACCGCCGCGGACGGCCAGACGAGCGTCGAGGTCCATGTCCTGCAGGGCGAACGCGCCATGGCCGGGGACAATGTGAGCCTGGGTCGGTTCTATCTCACGGGAATTCCGCCCGCGCCCGCGGGCATCCCGAAGATCGAGGTGACGTTTGACATCGACGCGAATGGAATCTTGAACGTCTCCGCGAAAGATATGGCGACCGGGAAGACGGAAAAGCTCACGATTGTGGCCCCCCAGAGGATGGACAAGGGGAAGATTGACTCCGCGGTCCGGGATGCGGAGAGCCACGCGGAGGAGGACCGCCGTCGCCGCGAGTTCGTGGAGTTGCGGAACCATGCCGACCAACTCGTCTACGCGACCGAGAAGCTCTTGAAGGAGCACGGCTCCGCGATTTCGGAGGGGACCCGCAAGGCCGTCGAGGAGAAGCTCGAGGCCGTCCGTAGGGTCCTGACGACGGACGACATCTCGGTGCTCCGCGCCGCAATCGAGGCGCTGAACCAGGAAGCACAAAAGATCGGCGTCGAGATGTACGGGAAAGGCGGACCGGCGGAGACCCCTCCGCCGGGCGCGGGCGACTCCGGCGGCTCGTCGGACCCGGGCGTCGTGGACGCGGACTTCGAGGACGTGGACAAGAAGTGACCGGGGGCCACCCCGCGGGAAGAGCGCTTCATGGCCGACGATGACTACTACGAGAGGCTCGGCGTCCCTCGCGGGGCGTCCAAGGACGAGATCAAGCGAGCCTACCGTCGGCTCGCGAAGAAACACCATCCGGACCTGAACAAGGACGACCCGAAGGCCGCGGAAGAGAAGTTCAAGCAAATTTCCGAGGCCTACGAGGTCTTGGCGGACGACGAGAAGCGACGCATCTACGACCAGTTCGGCGCGGACGGCCTCAAGCAACAGGTCTGGGGCGGCGAAGGCTTCGACTGGTCCCGGTTCACCCACGCCGGGGACGTCGAGGACATCTTCGGGCGGGACCTGTTCGCCTCGTTCTTCGGTCAAAGCGGGGGGCTCGGCGGGTCCCTGTTCGAGCAGTTCTTCGGCGGCAACGTGGGCACCGTGGGTCGGCGTCGCGGTCCCGCGCCCGGCCACGATGCGCGCGTCGAGGTCGAGCTAAGCCTCGAGGAGGTCGCTCAGGGCGGACGGAAGGAGGTCACGGTCCACTACCCGATGACGTGTCCGGCGTGCCGCGGGACCGGGGCAGAGGGGGAACGCCTCGTCACCTGTCCGACGTGCAACGGCCGAGGCCAGGTGAGCGCCTCCCAACGGCGAGGCTACAGTCAGTTCATCACGATCACGACGTGCCCGAAGTGCAACGGCCGCGGCCAATGGCCGGAACGGCCGTGTCCCCGGTGTTCCGGCGAGGGCCGAATCGCGGAGCAGCGCACGATCGCAGTCGAGATCCCGCCCGGAGTCCCGGACGGTGTCCAGCTTCGGGTCCCCGGCCGCGGCCTCGCGGGAGATGCGGGAGCCCCCCCTGGCGACCTCTATGTGGCCGTACGCGTGCGGCCCGACGACCGGTTCATCCGCGACGGGGACGACATCGTCTACGAGCTGCCGATTTCGTTTGCCCAGGCGGCCTTGGGGGCAGAGGTTGAGGTACCGACTCTCGACGGTACGAGCCGACTGCGGATCCCGGCCGGAATTCAGACCGGCACCGTCCTCCGACTCCGTGGAAAAGGACTCCCGCGGTTCCAACGGTCCGGGCGGGGGGACCAGTTGGTCCGAGTGATTGTGCAGACGCCGACGCGGTTGTCGGCGGAGGAGCGTCGCCTGTTCGAGCAACTCCGGGGGCTACGGGATGAATCCGGCCACCGGGGGGCGTTCGATCGGTTTCGGAGACCCTAAGGCGACGGGATTCCCGCCAGGTAGGACACGAGCTTGATCATTCCGTAGAAGGCCACGAGCGCCCCCACGACGGTCACGATTGCCAGCGCGTCCCGAAGAAGCAAGCCCTTCGCGTCGAGTTCCGCTCCAACCTGAGTCGGAGCAACCTGATCCTGCAGGATATGTATCTCCTCTCCGGTGACTATGCTGGAGGTCGGTATGAATCGCTTCCGCCACGGAAATCAGAGATGTGAATCATTCCTGGTAACGTCGGAATCGGGGAAGGATTATGAGCCTGCCCCCGGTTTCGTCGTCGGCTGATGCGAAAGGTCCTAGGAATCCTCACCGAAGACTTCCGACTCTATCACGATCTCGTCGCCGCCTTGAAGGCCCGCGACCTTCCGTTCACCAGTCTGTCGTTCGCTCGTCGAATCCCGGACGCCGTTGGGGCCGTCTTGACTTCTCCGGCCGAGGCGAGCCGAGTTCGGCTTCGGCATATCGTGCCGGTCGACGACATCGACTCGTCGATCGCGAAAGCCCTCCAGCTGTTGCGGGGCAAGTCGGAATGGGAGGAGCTCCGAATCGGCGTCGACCCCGGTCGCGAGCCGGGCGTCGCGATCATCGGGGACGGCGAGGTGATCGACACGCGGATCGCGGCGAGCCCGGAGGCGGTCGCCTTCCATGTCCGTCAGGCGGTCCGCACGTTCCCCGCGAAAGACATTCGTGTGCGGGTCGGTCTCGGCGATCCGACGAACCGGGACCGGATCCTGAAGGCCCTCGCGAGAGACCAGCTCCGCGTGGAGGTCGTCGACGAGGCTGGGACGACGCATCGCACCGCTCAGCCCGACGTGGACGCGGCGATCGACATCGCAAAATCCTCCGGACGCCGGGTGGAACCTCCGGTCGAGATTCGGCCCACGCCGGGAGAGGTGCGCGAGATCCAACGGCGGTCTCGCCTCGACAGCGGCGGCGTCGTGACGATCTCGTCCGAGCTCGCCGGCGCCGTGGCCCGAGGCGACCTCACCCTCGAGGAAGCGATCACCCGGGCGAAGCGGAAGGAACGCCAATCACAAGGCTAGACTGTAGCGGGCCTCGAGCTCCTTGCGGCGTTTGAAGTACATCTCCTCCGCGATCTCGCCGGCCGCGAGTTTCGCCTCCAACGCCTCGAGTTCGCGGGCGAAGTCGGACTTGAACGACGACGTGTACTCTTTCACGACGCGCTCGAGGAGGTCCAACAGGTCCTTCCCGCGTTGCGTGACCTGGTACACAATCCGGGGCCGTCCGTTCGGCGGGAAAATCGCGGCGCGGTCCACGAGACCCCACGCGAACAACTCGACGAGTTGCTTGTCCACGGAAGTCCGGCGGATCTTCAGTTTCTTCGCGAGATCTTCCGGGTGGTCGAACCCTTTCTGGAGGAGCCGAAGGATTTGGCGGCGTGTTTCCGACCCCGCAATACGGATGAGCTCCAGCGGTTCCGGCATCCCGGTCGGCGAGTCGTTTCGGCCTACTTCAACGTTCTTCCCCTTCGCATCGGTCGTCGTCTCCCCGGAGGGAGATGATGTCGAGACACCGGCGGAAGGTATCATTTTTATCCGCGAGGCTTGCATAAATAAGCCGGGTCCCATCGACTCGGTATGTTCGGACACAAGGACGCCCGGCTGCGGGAGACGGACCTACGTTCCCAAGCACGCGAGGACGCCGCGAAGTCGCCGCGGACCCGGCAAAAGAAGGAGACCTGGATCACGAAAACCCCGCTCGAGGCCCTCGCGCGGAAGGAAATGTATTTCGCTGTGGCCTCCACTTTCCGGTGGAGCCAATGAAGCGAAAGGACATCCTCCGAAAGCTTGAGGAACGGCTCGCGCGCGGCGAGATCAATGAGAAGACGTACCTGGAGATCAAGGTCCGCTACGACTCGGAACCGGAAGAGCCGGAGGAGTCGGAAACGCCCGAGGCCACACCACCGGATCTCGGGGAAGCGATCGGGGCCGTCGTAGCTCAGGCGACCGCGGAGGCGTCCCGCCATGCGGAGCACACCGCTCACGCGGTCGGCGAGGCGATGCGCGCCGTGGACTTCTCGGGGTTCGGAACGAAGCTGAGCGAGGAGTCGATCAAGATTCTAGGCAGCGGCGTCGTGACCGGGAACCCGATCAAGACGGTGGAGTTCAAGTCTGCAGGGAGCGCCCGGGTCCAAGGTCCATTGGAGGCGGAAACCGCCCGGATCGCCGGATCCTGTATCTTCGATTCCGACGTGCACGTGGAGGAATTCCGAGCCGCGGGATCGACCCGCATCGCGGGGAACTTAAAAGCCGAGGAAATCGAGACGAGCGGCTCCCTTCAGGTGGACGGATCCATCGCCGCGGAGGAGATTTCGTCGAGCGGCTCGCTGAGTGTAAAGGGGAGTGTCGACGCCGAGGAATTTCGATTGAGCGGATCCGTTCGCATCGATGGAGGGCTGAAGGCCGAGGAAGTCGAAATCGACCTCCAGGGCACATCGAAGATTCCCACGATCGAGGCGGAGGAAATCCGCGTGAAGGCCACCGGTGGCTTTTTCCGCGTCCGCGGGGAGTTGACCGCGGACCGGATCGAAGGCGAAGAGATCGAGCTCGAGGCGACCACGGCGGCGCTCGTCAAGGGAGACGAGGTCCGCATCGGGCCCCACTGCCATATCGACGTCGTCGAGGCGAAGGAGCTCGTCGTGCACTCGTCGAGCGAGGTCCGCGAGCGCCGGACCGCCTCGTGATTCTGAACTTTGTCAGACCGCGATTATCGTCCCACAACCTTGATATAAGCCGGGGGAGTTCGAACTGGTGTGCCTGAGCGGATTGTCCTCAAGGTGGCGGAAGCGCCCCAGTCGGACGTCGGCTTGGGTCGGGCCCGCGTCGACACGAAGACCCGCGTCGCGCTCGGAGTCGACGTCGGAGAAATCATCCAGATTCTAGGCAAGAAGTCCACCGCGGCGAAGCTCTTCCGCGTGATGCAGGAAGACGAAGGGAAAGGGATCATCCGCATTGACGGGCTTGTGCGCCGGAACGTCGGCGTGAGCCTCGGCGACAAGGTCGAGGTCCGCAAGGCCGAGGTCCTCCCGGCGGAGCGCATCACGATCGCGCCGATCATCAGCGAGGGCCACAAGATCTCGTTCGGCCAGGGGATCGAGAATTTCGTCAAGAGGGGACTGCTGAAGCGTCCGCTCAACAAAGGCGACGTCGTCATCGTCCCCGGAATCGCGCTCATGGGCGGTGCGTTGCCGTTCATGGTGATCAGCACCGCGCCGAAGGGCGTCGTGCAGATCCAGGACGACACGATCATCGAGATGAAAGAGGAGCCCGTCCGCGAGGGCGAGGTCCTGACGCCAACGGTCACGTACGAAGACATCGGCGGACTCAAGGAGGAGCTGATGAAGGTCCGCGAGATGATCGAACTCCCGCTGAAGCACGCGGAGCTGTTCGAGCGCCTCGGGATCGATCCGCCGAAGGGGGTCCTCCTGTACGGGCCGCCCGGCACCGGCAAGACGCTCATCGCAAAGGCGGTGGCCAACGAAGCCGGCGCAAATTTCTATTCGATCCAAGGCCCGGAGATCATGTCGAAGTACTACGGACAGAGCGAGGAGCGCCTCCGCGAGAAGTTCGAGGAGGCCCAGAAGAACGCTCCGAGCGTCCTGTTCATCGATGAACTCGACTCGATCGCCCCGAAGCGGGAAGAGGTGACCGGCGAGGTCGAACGGCGCGTCGTCGCGCAGCTCCTCACGCTCATGGACGGCCTCTCGGGTCGCGGTCAGGTCATCGTGATCGGCGCGACGAACCGGGACGAGGCAATCGACCCCGCGCTGCGCCGGCCCGGTCGGTTCGACCGCGAGATCGAGATCGGCGTCCCGGACCGGAGTGGCCGCAAGGAGATCCTGCAGATCCACACGCGCGGCATGCCGATCGAAGGCGTCGAGGAGGAACGGGACCGTCTTCTCTCCGAACTCGCGGATGTGTGCCATGGGTTCGTCGGGGCGGATCTCGCGGCGCTCG
Source organism: Methanobacteriota archaeon (assembly GCA_005879045.1). Classification (GTDB taxonomy): domain Archaea; phylum Thermoplasmatota; class Thermoplasmata; order RBG-16-68-12; family RBG-16-68-12; genus RBG-16-68-12. The sequence goes on from VBLV01000070.1 coordinate 7,884, forward strand.
CTCGCGAAGCCGCCATGAAGGCGCTTCGGCGATACCTTCCGGATATCGACCTCGACAAGCCGATCCCCGCCGAGACCCTCGAGAAGATGCGCGTCCTCGCGGACGACTTCAAGCAGGCCCTGAAGGAGGTCGAGCCGAGCGCCATGCGCGAGGTCCTCGTCGAGGTGCCCCGCGTGAACTGGACCGATGTCGGCGGCCTCGAGGAAGTCAAGATGAAACTCCGTGAAGCGGTCGAGATGCCGCTGAAGGAGCCGGATGCGTTCAAGCGGATGGGCATCCGGCCGCCGCGCGGCATTCTGCTCTACGGACCGCCCGGGTCCGGGAAGACCCTGCTCGCAAAGGCCGTCGCCACGGAGTCCGAGGCGAACTTCATCTCGATCAAGGGACCCGAGGTCATGTCGAAATGGGTCGGGGAATCGGAGAAGGCCGTGCGCATGATCTTCAAGAAGGCGAAGCAGGTCGCTCCGTGCATCGTCTTCCTCGACGAGCTCGACGCGATCGCCCACGTCCGCGGCTTCGACACGGATAGCGGCGTGAGCGAACGCGTGGTGAATCAGCTCCTGACCTCGATGGACGGGCTCGAGACCCTCGAAGGCGTCTGCGTCATTGGCGCGACGAACCGCCCGGACCGCCTCGATCCGGCGATGCTGCGCACGGGCCGGTTCGATCGGATTCTCTTGGTTCCAACGCCCAACAAGGATGCGCGCCTCGCGATCCTCAAGGTCCACACTCGGACGATGCCTCTCGAGGGCGTGGACCTGGAAGAACTCGCCGTCGACCTGGACAGCTACTCCGGCGCGGACATCGAGGGCCTGTGCCGCGAGGCCGCGATGATCGCATTGCGCGAGGCGAAGCACGCGAAGAAGGTCACGACGGCGCATTTCCAGGAGGCTATGAAGGTCGTGCGCCCGAGCATCGACGCGGACACGGTCAAGTTCTACGAGGAGTTCGACAAGAAGTTCAAGAAAGGCGTCGACCGGGGCCGCCGGGAAGAGAACATCCTCTATCGCTGAGCGAACTCTTCAGCGGACGTTATTTATCCATCTCCTTCCTTGAGGGGAATTCGATGCCCCCCGGATCGCCTTGGCGAACATGGATTAACCGCGTCCTTGCGCTCGGGCCTTCCCGTCTTGCCATCGGCCTTGCACTCGTAGTGGTGCTCGTGTCCCTCGCCCTTCCATTCTGGTCGCTCGGTCGGGTTGCGGGAACGGACCAGGACATCATCTCCTTCTCGTGGACGACGACGACGACGGACCGCTATCGCGGCGGAGCGTGGGACGGGACGTCGATTCTGCCGTATGCCTCGTCCCAGCCTGTTCTGGCCGGCCTGACCTTCCGTGCCGTCGGCAGCGCGCTTGGCACCGCATACCTCTTGGACCTGGTTTTGTTCGTCGTCCTCGCGGTCGTGCTAGCCCTGTTCTCGATGGAATATGGCCGCACAATGCCGACCCTGAGCCTATTGATGGTCAGCCTCATCGTCCTGGGTGTTGCACTTATCGCGCTCTTCTACCCCGTCGTCGCAATTCCCGGCGACGCGACGAGGGACGTGGGCACGTTTACGATCGGCGGGTTCTGGGGCGCCCAGGGCACGTCAGGACCGGCCGCGGTATGGTCGTGGGGTCCGGGGCTCGGATGGTGGTTCCTCCTCGTCGGGGTCGTCCTAGGGACCGTCGGCGCCGTCCTTCCGTATGTGAAAAGCATTCGGGCGATGATTCCTTCCCCCCCGCCGGGATGGCGGCCGCCCTCGTGAGTCGGTCGATCGTGGCGGAATCTTCATATACAGTGCGTCAGATGTCTGTCAGACAAAGGGATGGGATCCCATCGTGGCGGTGCCGCGGGGGACCCTCACCGATGCGGGTGATGGGATGAAGAAGTTTGCCACGGAGCTTCGGGGCAAGACCGTGATGACGAACGACGGTCAGATCCTGGGGACCATCGAGAACTTCATCGTGAATACGAAGAGCGGGAAGCTGTCCGACGTCCTCGTGCTCCCGGCCGAGAACGTGCCCAAGAAAGGCATGAAGACGGACCCCGAGGGCCGTCTCGTCTTGCCCTTCCAGGGCATGAAAGCCGTGAAAGACGTCGTCGTGATGAACCTCTAGGCGATCGTCCGATCTAGACGAGGACTCGTCGCTCCTCCTTCACGACGTTGAGGACGACCTGCGTGTACGTGTTCTCGACGTAGTCCATCGACCCGAGACGCTTGATGAAGGAGTCGAGTTCGCGCGTGTTCTTCAGGCGGACGACGACGATCGAGTCCCACTCTCCCGTCACATCGTAGACGTGCGTGACGCGGTCGTCCTTCGCGATCCGCCGCTGGACCTCGAGGAGCTTGCCTTTGTGGATCTTGACGCCGACGACCGCGAGGACATCGTAGCCGAGTCGGGCTTCGTTCAAGACGGGCACGTATCCCGTGATCACGCCGAGATCCTCGAGTTTTCGGACCCGACTTGAGACCGTGCTGATGCTCGCGTCCGTCGCCTTCGCGATGTCACGATAGGACTTCCTCGCGTCCGCGTTCAACAGGCGCAGGATCTTCACATCGAGTTCGTCGAGGGTCGGGGGTCCCGCCATCGGATCGCCGCCCGCGGCTGTCGCATGCGTGAATGTCCGACGCTCCCGCGGGCCCCTCGAACATTGTTTCGTTCTCTATCAAGATTTCGGCCATTCGTACGATTTCATGTCGGAACAGTTTATATATGTTCAAATTCCTGCCAAGCTAACGGACGGAACGGTGACTCCGTCCGGGCGGGAAGGCGATGGCGATTTCTGCGAGTACCCCGGCGAAGTCGAAGAAGATGACCGTGGCGTCGGTGCTAAAGCGAATCGAGACCGAAGGGATCCGATGGATCGACCTCCAGTTCGTGGACGTG
>VBLV01000260.1:0-875 GCA_005879045.1 Methanobacteriota archaeon
ATTCGGTCCTCTGGACGGCCTTTTACACATCTCGCAGGTCATGGACGATCGGGTCGACGTGGACGAAGAGGGCCAGCGGCTGATTGGCAAAGACACGAAGCGCGACCTCCGGATCGGCGACAAGGTCCGCACGCGCATCGTCGCGGTGTCCCTGAACGAACGGGCGCCGCGGGAGTCGAAGATCGGCCTGACGATGCGTCAGCCGGCCCTCGGGAAGCTCGACTGGATCGAAGAGGATCGCGCGAGGGCGGAAGGCCGCGTGAGGAAGAGGAAAGGCTGAGCCATGGTCGTAAAGATACCGAAGGCGTGCAAGAACTGCGGACACGTGACCGACGAAGACAAGTGCCCCCTGTGCGGCGGCGAGACGTCGAAAGACTGGCAAGGCTACGTCATCATCGTGGACCACCAGCGGTCCGAGATCGCGAAGAAGATGGGCATCCATGTCAACGGGAAGTTCGCCCTCCGCGTTCGCTGAATTCGCCGACGTGACGTTGCGACTCCCAGAATCGCTGCGCGAGTACCTGCGATGGCCGATGGGCGCCCTCACACAGGGGCCGAGCATCTTGCCAACCATCGGACGCGCGAGCCCCGTGGTGACTGTCGGGGATTTTTGTACGCTCGACCTGGTCGCCCGCGGCCGCACGCCCGACATTTGTGTCGTCGACTTCAAGACGAAGCGACAAGCGGATCCGGAGCTCCGAGAAGCGCTGCAACGAATCGGATCAAAGGTCCTGCGAGTCACGAATCCCCCAGCGACGATCACGCCGGATGCGTGGCTCGTGCTCTCCGAAGCCTTTAAGTCGGACGAGCGGGTACGCGTCGAAGTCCGAGGCGAAGAGGACCTTCTCGCCCTCGTCTGCATCGCGCTCGCGCCC
>VBLV01000260.1:957-4949 GCA_005879045.1 Methanobacteriota archaeon
CGCGGGCCCTCGACGTCCTGCGGCGGATGGAACGATAGCCGATGCAACTCGAAGTCCTGCAGCGAAACGAGAACCCGCTCCTGAAGCGGATCGAGGTCACGTTCAAGGCGACGCACAAAGCGGAGCCGACGCCGACGCGAGACGCCTTGCGGGCGTTCCTCGCGAAGGAACTCAAGGCGACGAAGGACATCGTCGTCATCGACTACCAGGCTTCGACGTTCGGTCGATATGAAACGGTCGGAGCGGCGAAGGTTTACAAATCGAAAGAGGAGGCGCTCGCGGTCGAGCGCAAGCACATTCTCGTCCGCAACAAACTGATTGAACCGGAGGTCAAGGAGAAGGAAGCGCCGAAACCGGAGAAACCCGCTCCCGCTCCGCGGGCCGAGAAGGCGGAGAAGGCCGCCGCGCCGCCGAAGGCCGAGGCACCGAAGGCGGAGGCGAAGCCCGAAGCGAAATCGGAAAAGGGCGCGCCGAAAGAGGAAAGGAAGCCCGCCCCCAAGGAAGAGAAGAAACCCGCCGAGAAGAAAGAGGAAAAGAAGGAAGAGAAGAAGGCGGAGAAGAAGCCTGAGGGCAAGAAGAAAGAGGCGAAGTGATGGCGGAGGCGAAGAAGGAGAAGGGCACCGCGGGCCTCAAGCGGAAGTTCTACAAGATCGACGGCAACCGGATCACCCGGGAGCGGGCGAACTGCCCGAAGTGCGGGCCCGGCGTGTTCCTCGCGAGACATAGCGATCGCGTGTCGTGCGGGCGTTGCGGCTACACCGAATTCGCGAAGAGATGAGCCTCCGTTCCGGCTCTCAAAAACCGGACCGTGTGTTGTTCTCGATAATCGGACCATTGGCATTATCCCGGCTCAACCTAGGTGCCTTGGGGTGAAAGCCCGACTCGCGGGGCTCCTCTTCGCCAGCTTGCTGGCGATCGGGAGCGGCATCGGGGTTGCCTCTGCCGTTTCGTTCGATCGGAGCTACGCCGATCCCGCGAGCGATGTCGTCGAACTGTGGGCTTCGAACCTGACCCCCGTGCTCACGGACGGCAACCTCACGATGAGCCCGTTTCCGGACAGCGTGAACGTCCTTCGGCTCGCATCTGCGGATGCCGGCGCGGACATCGCCTTGACGATTCAGGTCAAGGGCAGCATCGCGAACCTGGACAACACCTCATACCAGATCCGAATCTACACGCGACAGGACAATTCCACGCACTTCCGGGCGACCTATGTGAACGACAAAATGATGCTGACCTCGAACGCGACCGGATTCGTTCCAATCGACATCAGTCCCCGGGTTACGGTTACACAAGGAACCCTGGTGGTCAACGTGGCGAAGTCTTGGTTGGGGACGATCACCGCCTGGGATCTGGATGCGACCGCCACCGAGACCGGGACGGTCTACGCGTACCGCGACAGCGGCTGGCAAATCGCCGGCAACCCGGGATCAGAGCCCACCCTGCCCGGAGCACCGTCCGTGCTCGCGAACTGGGCATGGATTGCGGTTGTCCCCGTTGCGATCGCGATTGCGACGGTCGTCGTGATGGTCCTGAGAGAACGGAAGCGTGGATCCACCGGGAAGCTACGGAGTCAGCGCGACGAAGTCCCGTCGTTCCATCGTCGCGGAAAGCCTTAATCCGTGGACCCATTTCGGCGCACGAGGGCCTGTAGTCTAGCTTGGATAGGACAGAGGCCTCCGGAGCCTCTGACCTGGGTTCGAATCCCAGCAGGCCCGTTCTCCGCCCAGAATCGCAGTCAATCATGCCAATCAGAGATCTGCGTCGAGGCGCCGAAGGAGTGAGGCTCTCGCCCCTCCGCCCCGCCGCAGCAGCCGACGCGACCTTTATGGCGCTCCAGCCCATTCCCAGGAAAGGCGCAGGGAGGGGCGAGTTCAAGTGCCCGAGGCCCAACCCAGAGGGAGGGAAACGCGTGACGGTTGCGGAGAACTTGCGGGTCATTGATTCTGGGATCGATGCGCTGAACGCTCATGATTGGGTTCGATTCGTGGGGCTCCACGCGGAGTCCATCACCGACGTGAACCCTGCGACGCCAGAACCGATCAGGGGCCGCGACGCCCTCCGCGAGTATTATGAGCAATTCAATCGGGCGTTTCCGGACCTTCGAACACGCAAAGACGGGAGCTTCGGCCAAGGCGACTGGGTGTGCTTGGAGACCACGAGTTCGGGGACGCACAAAGGACCGCTGCTCGGTCCCGGCGGACACGCAATCCCTGCGACGGGCAACTCCTTCCGCATGAAGGTGGCCGGGGTTTTCAAGCTTGAACGCCGACAGATCACCGAAGTTCACGAGTACTTCGATCTCGCCGGCTTCATGGCCCAGCTTGGCCTTGGTTCGAAGTAGAATCTGGCCGTTCTCGACGAGGAAGGGTTCGAATCCAGGCCGTCCCGTTTCACTCCGTTCGCTTTGCCAACGTATCTGGGAAGGATTTCGCCCGCCTGCCAATCCTTCGGTTCAGGCGACCTTCCATCGGACCGCGTGGGCCTCGCCGGAACCGATTATGGCCACGCCGACGACGTGCCCCCGCTTGTTGATCCCGAACGCCTGACCCTGGCCCACGTCGGTCGACGTGCCCGCGTCCCAGAAGAACGCATGGATAGCCGACCCCCCGGCTTCGGTCCTCCCGACGACCTGCCCTCGGTCGTTGATGTCGAACGCTTGACTCTCGTCCGCGCCAAAGGTCCCGAGGTCGGTCATCCGCCCCGCCTCCCAGAGGAAAGCGTGGAACGGTCGGCCCGCGCCTGTGATCGAGCTCCTGCCGACGACTTGGCCTTGCCCGTTGATGGCAAAGGCTTGGCTGAAGGTCCCCCCAAGGGTCCCGAGATCCGTCATCGTGCCCGCTTCCCATAAGAAGGCGTGCTGTTCGCCGGCGGCGGTATCGGCATAGCCGACGACCAGGCCTTTGTCATTGATCGCAAACGCCTCGCTGAACGACCCGCCAAACGACATCATTCCCTCGTCCCACAAAAACGCGTGGAAGGATAGGGCCGCCGTCTCGCTCCCTCCAACGACCTGGCCTCGACCGTTGATGTCAGAAGCCCGGCTTTCATCGCCGCCGAGCGTGCCGAGATCGGTCATGCTGCCCGCCTGCCACAGGAACGCGTGGACCGTGTCGCCGGTCCCACTTCGTCCGACGATCTGGACCCGGCCGTTGATGGCAGATGCCTCGCTGAAGCCTCCGAACAGCGCTCCGAGGTCCGTCATAGCGCCGTCTTGCCAGAGGAACGCGTGGACCGTGCCTGCCGAAGTCGTCTCGCTGAAGCCGACGACGGCACCTCGATCGTTGACGTCGTGGGCCTCGCTGAAATCCCCGCCGAGTGTCCCGAGGTCGGTTGTGGTCGTCTCCGCGGAAACCGGCCAGGCGATAATCGCCAACATGGCGATGACCGCAGCGGACAGAACCGAATGTCTCGAAACCTTCAACAATTTCCCGGCCCCCTCTCCGAACGCGAATGGGAGCGGCGACTCGACGGATAACATTTCCGACACCTCTCCCCGCTATTTGCAGATCCTCTTGATCTCCAACAGATGGTGGCGACTGCCGAGGCGAGCCCTAATCCAGAGATCCTTTCGGCGGCCGACGGCCTTACTAGTCTAGGCGGGACGAGAACTGCCGAGCGGTGACGCGCGACCCTGTCCAGAAGATCGGCTGAGCCTCTCCCGACGATCGGGGCCGGGGCGATGGGCGAGGAACAGGACCAAGTCGGCCACGTTGGTGCCCGTGGGACCGGTTACGACCAAGTCGCGGAGCGGGCGGAAGAACGAATACGCGTCGTTGTTGTCGAGGAACTCCTCGGGCTTCAATCCGAGGGCGCTCGCCCGTGCCATGGTCCTTCCGTCGACAATCGCGCCGGCGGCCTCCGTGTTGCCGTCCGCGCCATCCGTGCCGCAGGCGAGGAGCACCGCGGGCCGGCCCTCCAAGAGTTCGGCGGCCGACAGCGCGAATTCCTGGTTGCGCCCTCCCCGGCCTCCGCCGCGGACCGTGACGGTC
>VBLV01000261.1 GCA_005879045.1 Methanobacteriota archaeon
GTTTCGCGGGCCCGGTGTGTCAGTTTATTACAAGGGACGTGCTATCGCAAGGGCTTGCGATCAAAAATTCCTTCGAATCAAGTTATCCCTGCGTCTAGAGAATTGCTCGGGAGTGCCGGAATCGCGCAGCTCAATCCGATGCAAGTCTCGGCCGCCGCTAAGATTGGACAAGGCTCGAATCTACTCGTCGTCGCACCGACTGGTTCTGGGAAAACCGAGGCGGCACTGTTCCCCGTCCTTGAATCGCTTCGCGTCGGGACCGATCCGGGTATCCGTGCCGTATACGTGACACCGCTGCGTGCTCTGAACAGAGACATGATCGACCGCGTCCAGCGTCTCGTAGCACACACGAAACTGACAGCCGCGGTCCGACATGGCGACACGCCGCAGTCTGAGCGGCGGAAGCAAGCCGCCTTCCCGCCAGACATCCTTGTCACGACGCCGGAAACACTTCAGGCGATTCTACCCGGGAAAGTGATGCAACGGCATCTGAAGAACGTTCGATTTGTCATCGTGGACGAAGTTCATCAACTCGCAGAGGACCGTCGAGGAACTCAGCTGGCAGTTGCCCTCCAGCGTCTGAGCGAAGTCACCGGTCGCGGCTTCCAGCGGATCGGACTCTCGGCCACCGTTGGCCATCCGGAGTCCATCGCCGCTCTCTTCGGGGGAGACAGGCCGCTGGAAATCCTCACCTCGGACTTGGAGAAACGATACGAATATCGGGTCGAGTGGCCGCGTCCGATCGACAAAGACTTCGAGACCGCCCGGGACTTCTACATCACCCCCGAGGCGGCCGCCGGCCTCTCCGCGATCGACGATACCCTCGACGAAAGTCGGTCGACCCTCGTCTTCGTGAACGCCCGCCCGCTCGCGGAGCTGCTCGGTTCCCGTCTCTCCATGGTCCGTCGGGATGTCGCCGTCCACCACGGGTCTCTCCCGCGAGAAGAGCGCGAGCGGGTCGAGGCCGGTTTCAAAGGAGGCGAGATCAAGGGGCTCGTATCCACATCGACCCTTGAGCTCGGCATCGACATCGGGACCGTCGACAAGGTCGTCCAGTACAACTCGCCTCGCCAAGTTACGTCGTTGATCCAGCGCGTCGGCCGGTCAGGCCACAAGCTGGAACGCACCTCTCGAGGACTCGTCCTCGCGGTGTCTTCCGACGACGCGATCGAGTCTCTCGCCGCGGTCCAGGCCGCGGAGGAGAACGATCTCGAGCCGCTGCACATCCATCGCCTCGCCCTCGATGTGCTCGCCCACCAGATCGTCGGCTCCGCGCTCGACCAGGGCGGCACGGCCCCTTGGTCCCAGATTCTGTCGACGATCCGGAGCTCCGAACCGTTTCGTGAGCTCCAAGACGTCCAGGCGGATCGCGTCACCGAGTTCCTCGCCCACCTCGGAAACATCCGCCAGGAAGGCGACAAGATTCGAGTCACGCCCAAGGGCCGCCGCTATTACTTCGAGAACCTCTCGACGATTCGCGACGAGCGCCGCTACCCGGTCATGGACCTCACGACGCAGCGGCAGGTCGGCATCCTCGGCGAGGAGTTCATGATCATCCAGGCCCGCGAGGGCTTGCACTTCATCGTCCGCGGACGTCCCTGGAAGATCGAGAAGATCGGGAAGGACGGCATGGTCTACGTGACCCCCGTGTCCGACCCGAACGCGATGATTCCGGGCTGGGACGGCGAGATGCTTCCCGTGCCGTTCGGCCTCGCCCAGCGTGTCGGTCGAATCCGGAAGGAGATTGACCGGAGGCTCGAGGAGTACGGCGTCCCCAAGACGATCGAGCACTTCGAGAAAGCGTGGCCGATCAACAAGACCGGCGCGAAGCGGCTCGTCGAGGAGCACGCGAACCACCGCAAGTCCGGCGCTCCCGTCCCAACGGACAGCCGAATCGTCGTCGAGGCTTTCGACCGCTTCCTGATCGTCCATGCGTCGTTCGGCGAGGTCGTGAACGTTACCCTGGGCGACCTGATCGAGGAGCTCCTCGCCCGCAAGCACCTCGTTCGGTTCTGGTGGACGGACCCGTACCGGATCCTGTACGAGCTCGTCGCCGACACCCGCGAGCTCGACGTGGAGGCGCTCGTGGACGGCCTGCTGAGGCTCGATGACGAGACGCTCGAGGGCGGCCTCCAGGCCCTCCTGACGGACCATCTCCCCCTGGGCTATTACATGAAGGGCATCGCGGAGCGGTTCGGGGCGATTCGTCGCGGCCTCACGGTCGGCGAGGGCGACCTCCGGTCGTTCGAGGTCCGCTTCGCGAACACGCCGATCTACGACGAGGCGGTGCGGGAGGCGCTGCTCCTCCACGCCGACTTCGCCCGGGTCCGGGAGATCGTCCATAAGATCCGATCGGGCGAGATCGAGGTCGTGATTCACCGCTCCGAGGAGACGCCGACGCCGCTGGCCTATCCGATCCTCCGCCGCTACGTCGAGGCGCCGGAACTCTTCTCGCCGGAGGCGGAGCGGGAGGAGGTCCTGGATCGGATGCGACTCCACCTCTCTTCCGAGCCCGTTCACCTGTTGTGCTTCGAGTGCGGGCACTTCCACGAAGAGGTCCGGATCGGCCAAATGCTGGACCATCCGGAGTGCGCGAACTGCAAGTCGCGCCTTCTAACGGTCCTCGGGTGGGCGGCGTGGACAGTGCGAGACGCATTTTCGAAGCGGATGAGGAAACTGGACCTGACGGACGAGGAGAGGAAGCTGCTCACCCGCTCGAAGCAAGTCGCCGATCTC
>VBLV01000262.1 GCA_005879045.1 Methanobacteriota archaeon
GGCCGACTGCACGGCTTCCGGCGGAATCCAAGCCCCGCGGGCCTCCGTCGGTTCGCCGAACAGGTTGTGCGTTTCCCGGACGTTCGCCAGGTACGGCTCGAGCTCCTTCCGCTCGTAGCCCGACTTGACCATCCACTCCTTGACGTCGTCCCACAAGCCGTCAAACGGAATGTCCACCGGGCAGATTTCCTCGCAGGCGCCGCAGCCGGTGCACTCCCACGTGTTCCGCGCGAAATCCTCTCCGGGCTTCACCTGACGGCGCAGGAGGAGGTCCAACGGCCCGCGCATTTCGTACTGGCGGAGGGCGAACACCCGACCGCGAGGCGAAGCGCCCTCCCAGCCCGCCTCCTGATACGCCGGGCAGACGGGGACACAATAGCCGCACATCGTGCAGGCGTGGATATCTTCCTGAATGGGAGGCATCTTCGCGAGGCGCGCCATTCGACCCACCGTTCAGGTCCGGAGTTCCGCGAGCTGCCGGTCCGCCTGGACCGCCTGTCCCTGTTCGTCCTGTGCCAGCTCTTCGAGGACGGCCTTCGTGCGGCCCGCCGTATGGGCCGCGGACTCGCCAAACAGGGTCGCCGACTTGCGTCCCGCCTCCGCGGCGATCTCCCACGCCTTCGAGAGCGAAATCTCCTTCTCGAACGCGTAGCGGGCAGCGCCGCAGTTTGGACAATTGTTCGGCATCGCCTTCGTTTCGGCGACGAAACCGCACACGTAGCACTCGACCTTCGCGACGACGTTGATCGGATAGATGCCCGGCATCACGGCGGCGTCCTTCGCGCCCGAGCCGGCGACGCTCTCGAGCCGCGCGAGCTGGTCTTTCTTGTGGCGGCCGAGTTCCTCGAAGGCAACCTTGACCCGCATCTCTGCGACCGCCACGTTGGCGAGGTCGTAGAACGTCAGCCCTTCAACGAGGGCGCCGAAAGCCCGTGCGAGGGCGTCCGATTCCTTCCCACCTTTGGAGGTCAAGTGCCCGGCCACCCTCGGAAACTCTGCAGACCGCTGGATATGGGGGAGAGAATATCAAGATTTGGTACCGTTTGGAGGCGAGGTCGAAACGAGATCAGATGCCCCAACCGAACTGCTTCTTCGCGGTCTCGGACATCATCTCCGGCGTCCACGGCGGATCCCAGACGATGTTCACCGTCGCCTCTTTGACGCCTTGAAGCTGCTCGAGCTTTCGCTTCACGTCCTGGTGGATGTATGCGGACGCGGGGCATCCCGGAGCGGTGAGCGTCATGCGGACGTCGACCTTGCCTTCCTCCGGCTTGAGCTCGATATGGTACACGAGGCCGAGGTCGTAGATGTTGATCGGGATCTCGGGATCGTAGCACTTTCGGAGGACGCTGATCACGTCATCTTTGGTCGCCATGTTCCGAATCCTCGAATTCTTAGGCGGGCCGTCCGTTATTAACGTTCCGCTTCCGGCGCGAGCGCCTTCCGGCCTGCGAATCCGGTGTCGAGCGTGTGCCACCAGCCGATCGCTAGTTCGCCGCGCTGCCAGCACAGATAGCCAACCTCATTCCCGATCCTTGCAGGAAAATCCACGAGCCCGCGATGAATGTCTTTCAGTTCACAGCCGAGCGCGTGCACCTCGTCCACGTCCGCTTGGACGGAGCGTTCGAGGTCCGCCTGCTCCTGGAGGGATTCCGCGTATGCCTCGCGCTCCCTTGCGGGTGCGGCCGCGAGTCCTTCCCCGTAATACGATTCAGCGTCCTCGATGAGTTCACGCAATTCTCGCAGGCGGGCGAGCTTCGGATCGAGTCGCAGGAAGCTCTCTTCGAGGCGCGGAATGAGCGCGTTCGCCGCCGTCACCGTGAACATGCGCAACAGCGCGTCCGAGTGCAAGCGGAGATTGGCCGGACTTCCCATCGGACTCCTCGCGGTATCTATCGTTTACGAAGGACTTTACCCTTTGCCCTACGTGAGGCGGTGGGCTTCCCGAACGGCGCGGGCCGCAGCCACCATGTTCCTCAGCTTCGCCTGGGCCTCCTCCACGCTCCGGGTCTTGAGGCCACAGTCCGGGTCGATGTAGAGCTTCTCCGGCTCGAAGATGGTCAGGGCCTTCTCGATGCGCTCGCGGATCAGGGATTCCGGCTCGATGACGTGGCTGTGGACGTCGACCACGCCGAAGGCGATCTCCTTCTTCAGCGGCTCGCGCTTGAATCGATCCAGGAGGTCCAGGCCGGAGTTGGACATCTCGAGGTCGAGCTGGTCCACCGGCAGTTTGTTAAAGAACTCAAAGATCTCGTTGTAGTTCCCGTAGCAGGTGTGAAGGATCGTCTTCGCCCGAAGGCCCTTCGTCACCGTCCCGACCGCCTTGACGAGCAGGGGCAGCTCATCGAAGCGCGTCGAGAGCGCGGGCTCGTCGACTTGGACGATCTTCGCTCCCGCGGCTTCGAGGCTGAGCGCCTCCTGATGCAGCAGTTTCGCGAACGCGAGGCACGCCTCCTCCCGCGACCCGTAGAACTCGTCGAACGACCAGTCCATCATCGTGTACGGCCCCGTGATCATGCCCTTCACAGGCCGCTTCGTGCGCGCCTGGGCGAACTTGAACCAATCCACGCTGATCGGACCCTTCCGCCGGAGCT
>VBLV01000263.1 GCA_005879045.1 Methanobacteriota archaeon
GTAGGGAGCCCAGCTCAGTGGAATCGAGGCGGCAAGGATCGTCATGAACGCGAATCCAGCGAGTCCGCCGCCCGAGGGGGCATAGGCCGCCGCGGTCGCTCCCTGGACTGCGACGACGCTCATCGCGGCGAAAACGCCGACGAGGATTAGGGCCATGACCTGTTCGAACCGATGGAGGAAGTTGTGGCCGTAGAAGGCTACGACGATCTGGATGACCGCAAAAATCGCGACCCCTACGACGAAGGGGATCGGCAGGAACAGGCTGAATGCAAGACCGCCCAAGATGAAGGTGACGGCACTCCAGCCCGTCGTCGAGAACCAGTTCAGGGCCGCGGGGAGGTACGCGCCCCGGCGTCCAAAGGAGCTCCGCGATTGGGCAATCTGCGGATAGCCTGTCGCCGGACCCACAATGCTCAGGAGGGCAAAGGGAATCGACCCGAGGACGGTCCCGAGGACCACACCTTCGAGCGCGAGGTCCACCGGGAGGCGGAGCACCGCAATCCCGAGGAACCCTACAAGGAAGCTGTACAGGGTCGCATTCGCCCCGAACCAAAAGGGGAACAACCGCGACGGCCGACCGTGCCGCTCGCGATCCGTGATGTGCTCGATGCCAAAGGGTTCGACCTTCAGGGTCGTTCCGCCGTACTCGACGAGGCCGCTGGCGGGCGGGCGTTCGGTCTCCGTGTCGGGGTCTCCTCAGGATCCCAGGGCTGAAAAATTCCTCGCGTTCCCTACGCCGGCATGACCCGGATCAGGTTCCAAGGGTCTCTCCCTCACGCGGGAGACTCTCAGCCCTTCTGGGCTCCCCGGGCGAAGGAGCACAGGCGGATATTTGAAGGTTCCTTGGCGGTTGGTCGATTAAGTGGCGGCGAGGAGCTTCGGGATCCCAACTGGATACTCCGCGACGGGGACCCCGGCCACCTCGAATGCCTTGACCTTCGACTCGGCCGTGCCGCGGTTCCCTTGGATGATTGCCCCTGCATGGCCCATTCGCTTCCCGGGCGGCGCGGTCCGACCGGCGACGTATGCCACGACGGGTTTCGTGACCCGTCGCTTGATGAAGTCCGCGGCCTCCTCCTCCGCGGTGCCGCCGATTTCCCCGACGACGACAATGCGTTTCGTCTTTCGGTCTTTCTGGAACATACCGAGGGCGTCGACCAGGCTCGTTCCGATGATCGGGTCCCCGCCGATCCCGATGCAGGTCGTCTGGCCGAACCCTGCCTCGGTCATGGCGTTCACGATCTCATACGTCAACGTGCCGCTGCGGGAGATGACACCCGCGTCGCCCTCCTTGAAAAGGAGGTTCGGCATGATTCCCATCTTCGCTTGGCCAGGCGACGCGAGTCCGGGGCAGTTGGGTCCGATGACCGTGCATCCGCGGCTCCGGGCATACGGCATGAGGTCCAGGCAGTCGTGGAATGGGACTCGTTCTGTGATGATGACGACGAGCTTGATTCCCCCTTCGATCGCTTCGATTGCGGCGTCTTTCGCGTACGGCGCCGGAACGAAAATGATGGAGGCGTTCGCCCGCCTTCGGTGCACGGCTTCCCGCACGCTGTCGAAGACCGGGACCCCCTCGACCTTCGTCCCCCCTTTGCCCGGGGTGACCCCGGCGACCACTTTCGTGCCGAAGTCGATCATCGCTCGCGTGTGGAACTGCCCTTGATGGCCCGTAATCCCTTGGACGAGGACTCGGCTCTTTTTCGTGAGAAGGACCGCCAGCCTACGCGCCCCCCGATTTGACTTTGACCGCGAGCTCGGCGGCTTCCTCCACGGTCTCCGCCGGATACATGCCAATGGATCGAAGCATCTCCTTCGCCTGGGCTTCGTTCACCCCTTTGATCCGTGCGACAACGGGGATCTTCGTGTGCATCTCCTCCAGCGCCTGCTTCACTCCGAGCGCCACGGTGTCTGCCTTCGTAATCCCGCCGAAGATGTTCAACAAGATGACCGAAGGATTCGCCTTGATTAGGAGCTCGAATGCCTGTTTGACTTTCGCCGGGTCGTCCGTCCCCCCGAGGTCCAGGAACGTCCCGCCCTTTCCGCCCTTCAAGCTCAGGATGTCCAGGGTCGCCATCGTGAGCCCCGCGCCGTTCGCGATGACGCCGATGTCCCCGTCGAGTTGGATGAACGTGATCCCCTTGTCGTGAGCCTCTTGCTCGAGGGGGGTCCGGTCCTGGTCCAAGTTCGCGTATTCCGGATGACGATACTCCGCGTTGTCGTCTATGATGAGCTTGGCGTCTCCCGCGACCACGCGTCCGTCTTTCGTGACGACGAGCGGATTGATCTCGACGAGTTCCGCATCTTCCTTCCGGAACAGATCATAGGCGTTCCGGACGACGGATGCGAACTGGTCGCCGATCTCCTTGGGAAGCGCGAGTTGCTTCACGAGGCTTCGGAGGACGTACGGTTGGATCCCGACGACCGCCGGGATGTGCTCCATGTAGATCTGGTCGCGCGGGACTGCCTCGATGTCGATCCCGCCCTTCGCGCTCGCCATGAGGAGCGGCTCCCGGGCCGATCGATCGATGGTGAGGCCGAGGTAGAGCTCCCGTCCAATGTCCAGCCGTTCCTCGAGGTACACCGCTTTCACGCGATACCCGTGGATGTCCATGCCGAGGATCTGGCCGGCGACCGAGCGGGCTTCGTCCAGCGAATCCGCGGGCTTGATGCCGCCGGCCTTTCCGCGTCCGCCGACGAGGACCTGTGCCTTGACCATGCAGGGGAGGGGCGGATCGACGATGTCGTCCGGTCTCGATGCGATGGCCCCCCGCGGAATGGGGATGCCATAGCGGGCGAAGATCTCCTTCGCCTTGTGTTCGAGGAACTTCACGCGGACCGGAGCCGCCGATGGGTGGACGACCTATATCTTTTGTGATAGCGCCGCAACCTCGATCGGCGTACCCGTCGTCG
>VBLV01000238.1 GCA_005879045.1 Methanobacteriota archaeon
GTATGCCGCGACCTATGGAGCGCGCGCAATCATCCTCATGGCGAGCGACGGTCCCGCGCATCAAGCCCGCGACGCCCGTACATACGGAGCGGAGGTCCTCCGGGTCGACGAGAACATCACGGACGCCGCGCGGATCGTGAACGAGCTCTCGAGCACGACGGAGCTGTTCAGCGTCGCGACGTTGCGCGAACCGTACCGCGTCGAGGGGAAGAAGACGATGCTCTTGGAAATCTGGGAGGCGCTGGGTGGCATGCCGGACTGGATTCTCTTCCCGACGGGAGGCGGGACCGGAATCGTAGGGATGTGGAAGGAAGGTCCTTCACGAACTCCGCGAACTCGGTTGGTACGAGGACACGTGGCCGCGCTTCGGCGTGGTACAAGCCGACGGATGCGCGCCGCTGGTGAGGGCTTGGAAGGCAGGCCGGGAGACCGCGGAGCCGTGGCCCAAGCCTCGGACCGAGGCGGCCGGGCTTCGCGTCCCCGCGACCCTCGCCGACCGAATCGTGCTCCGGGCGATCCGCGAGACCCGCGGTGCGGCCGTGGCGGTCACAGACGAGGCGATGAAGCTCGCGGCATTGAACCTCGCCGTCCTCGAAGGGATCAGCGCGTGCCTGGAGGGCGCGGCCACCCTTGCCGGCCTCCGGCGCTTCTATGACGAAGGCACGATCACCCCGGAGGACCGTGTCGTCTTGGTGAACACCGGAGCATCGGATGGCAACGCCGTCCCTCCGATGGAACTCCCCGAGGTGCGAACGGCGGAACAGGTCCGGGCGTACCTCGGGCTCACGTCACGTGCTTCTTGACTTCTTCGAGGATTCGCTGGTGATCCGGCGGGACTTTCGGATCTTCTGTGACCCACTTGTACCGGATGACCCCGTCGGCATCCAGCACGAAGACGGATCGCTTCGTCACCCCGTGGAGGCCGAACCCGCCGAAGCGCTCGTAGAGCACCCCGTACGCGGTGCTGACCGTCTTGTTCCAATCGCTCAGCAACGGATAGTTGAGGCGGTTCTGTTCCTTGAAGACGCGATGGCTGTGGTGGCTGTCCGTGCTGATCCCGAACACCTTCGCACCCCACTTCTGAAGGTCTCCCATCGAGTCGCGCATCGCGCAGAGCTGGCCTTGGCACACATTCGTGAAGTCCCAGACGTAGAACGACAAGATCACGGGGCCACTGCCGAGTTCCTTCGAGAGGGTGACCGGCTTTCCTTCGTCACTCAGTACCGTGAAATCTGGGGCTTGCTGGCCGACCTCCACCATCTGGGGACCGGCGCCGCCGAGAGACACGCGGGGGATAACCCTTTCGCTTCGACACTCCGCGAAGCGGCGTTGGCGGCGGAACGGAATGTATATCTAACGGATGGAACCAATTCAGGGCCTCGCCTGTCCACAGGAATTGCTGAACCAGACCAAACGCATCAATTGGGGGATTAGGGGTAGGGGGAAGGAATGGCGAAGTACGTGCTCGCCGCGGACTACACACTGATGACGGACTACCGCAACGTCCCTCTGGCCACGTTCTTCAGCTGCATTCCCACGGACTACTGGCAGTCCCGCCTCGTGTTCCGGATCCTGGCGGACCAGCCGAAGCTCGACGCGCAGGGCCGACCCATCCGCGTGCCGTACGGTCTCCGAAAAGTGGAAGCCTCCCTCGTCCGGGCGTTCGGGCGCGATGATGTCGTCATCGCCGACCCTCGGGACGTTAACCGCTACATCGATGACGAGACAGAGGTCGTCGGACTGCATTCGATGGATCCGCTCGGCCTGGGTCCCGTGAGCATGTCCTTCACGATGGGCGGGGTCCTCACGCCGTACACGAAGGCGATGTTCCTCGAGCTCGTCAAGCGCGTGCAGCGGCCGAACCGGAAGTACAAGGTCGTCCTCGGAGGGCCCGGCGCCTGGCATTTCGACTATCGACAGGAGATGCAAGAATCCCTCGGGATCGACCACATCGTCCACGGCGAGGTGGACCATCTGGTCCCGGAGATTTTCGATCGGATCGTGAACGATTCGGCGCCTCCGGTCATGCGCTTCACGAACGCGACGGCTCCGACGGTCGACCAGATCCCGAAAATCCTGGGCCCGACGATGCACGCGATGAACGAGGTCATGCGAGGATGCGGCCGCGGCTGCGAGTTCTGCGAAGTCACCTTGCGCCGGCCCCGGTACTTCCCGTTCGACTACATTGGTGACGAGATCGCGGTGAACACGAAGGTCGGGCAACCGTCGATCCAGCTCCACTCGGACGATATCTTCCTGTACAACCTCGAGAACTGGAAGACGATGGAGCCGAACGAGGATGCGGTGAAGGACCTCTTCCGCTTCGTCATGGCTCAGCCCGGCGTCTCCCATTGCTATCCGACGCACGGGACGGTCAGCGCGGCGGTCACGAACCCCGGGCTCATCCGGGACATCTCGGAAATCGTCCACGCCGGCCCGGACAAATGGGTCGGCATCCAGAGTGGAATCGAGACGGGGAGTCCGGCGCTCTCCCGGGCGGTACTGCACCGGAAGGCCGCTCCGTTCACGGCCGAAGAGTGGCCGGACCTCGTCGTCGAAGGCACGCAGATCCTGAACCGCAACTACTGGTATCCCGCGTTCACGATCATCCTCGGTCTGCCCGGGGAGACTCCGGCGGATGCGTGGATGACGGTGGACCTCCGCGACCGGATGGAGCAGATCCCGAACAGCCACTTCATCACGGCACCGCTCACGTTCGTGCCGATCGGCGTG
>VBLV01000239.1 GCA_005879045.1 Methanobacteriota archaeon
CCACGTGTCTCCGCGCGAGGCGCCGAATCCGATCAGCGCTCCTGTATCCGCATTGACGAGACCGAGGCTGATCGAGTAGACAATGAGGAGGGCGAAGGTCTCGGGCACGTAGAGAACCTCACGCGACGCCCACGCAGCCGCGACGACGCCGCTCGCCGCGGCCCCGATTCCGAGCGGCACGCCGTAGAATGTCGTGTCGAACCGACCGCGGTAGCTGCGGCGATTGAGCCACGCGAGCTTGAACGACTCCTCGAAGACGAAGCTGACGCCGACGGCGACGGCAAACGAGACCAGGTCTCGGCGAGGGAGCGCAAGGGCGAAGATGCTCGCTACGGTCCCGAAGATGAGGCCGACGGCGAGGCTCAACGAGACCAGGTCTCGGCGAGGGAGCGCAAGGGCGAAGATGCTCGCTACGGTCCCGAAGATGAGGCCGACGGCGAGGCTCCCGAACACGCGACGGTCGTCGAACAGCGTGTGGTCGACCTGCGGCCGATCGAAGCGTCGAAGGGAGGCCCACAGGATCACCAGGCCCGGAAGGATTCCCAGGAGAAACGCGACGAGGAAATCCAGGTTCGAGGCCATGGAGGCCGTAAGAAAGCTCGGGGCGCTACTTAAGAACGCGGCCGGCCGACTATCGGGGCTGACAACGGGGAACGCGGGTTTATGGTCCGCGGGACGGGTCGAATCCGACGTCGATGCCCGGGAAGCAGGCCCGGGTCCTGTGTCCCGTCTGCGCGGAGCCCATGCCTCCGGACGAGACGGAGTGCGCGAACTGCGGGGCCTTTGTCATCGACGAGGCCGTCGTCCGGCTCAGCCGAGCCTTCGGGCTCGACCGCGAGAAAGCCCTGAAGCTGTTCGAGGCCGGCTTCCGCCACACGAAACAACTGCGGGACCGGGATCCGAATGGCATCTTGGAGAAGGGCGAGGTCGGTCTCCTGTTCATCTGCACGAACTGCGGCGGCTTCGTCGCCGCGAGCGACCCAAAGTGCCCTCGGTGTGCGGCCGAGTTCGAGGCGGAGCCGGAGCCGCCGGAGGCGGAAGAGGACATCCTGGATCTCGTCCTGTGCCCCACATGCGGCGGAGACAACGACCCCGAACTCGACGAATGTGAGATTTGCGGCGGCGCCCTTCGGGGGCCGAAGGAACCCAGCCCTGTGGCCGCCGAGGCGAGCCCCGTGGTCCCTCAGACCACCCCGCCGCGACCGGTCAGCCGCGTGCTCGACAAGGTCGATGAGTTCCTCAGAGACCTGAGGCCGCTCGTCTCCCGGCTCCCGCGCCCGGACGCCCCGCAGCCCGCGGCAGCTCCGAAAACCCCGGAAGCCGCGGTGAAGCCTTCGGTCGCGATGCCCAAACCCGCCCCGGCCTCGCCGGCTAAGTTGGAGTCGGCTCCCGCACGGAGTCCCGTGCCGGTCCCGGTCCCATCGAGGCCCGCGTCGCCGATACCTGAGCAGAAGGCCGTGGCACACACGGGGCCGGCTCCGGCGATTGACACCGCGGCGAGATTGGCCCCAAGAGGTAAGCCCGCCACTCCGGCGTCGGCCAAGCCTCGCGGGCGGGCCGAGTCGCCGAGTCGGACCCCGGGAAAGAACGCTCGCGCCCCAGCGAGGGAAGCTCGCAACCGAATCACTGCGGAGACCGCCGGGGGCCTCGTCCTCGCGGCGTCGACCAGCCTGCTGTTGGC
>VBLV01000240.1 GCA_005879045.1 Methanobacteriota archaeon
TACGGGGTCTCCGTCCACGAGCCCGCGGAGGCGACGCTCTGCCTCGAGGCCGGGTCGCCGGAACTCTTGCAGATCCCCTTCAGCCTGTTCCGTCAGGAATGGATTGACGAAGTCTTCGTGGCCGCGCGCAAGGCGAACGTCGGGATCATCGCGCGCGAGCCGCTGGGAAATGGGTTCCTCAGCGGGAAGATCCGCCCGGACGCGCACTTCCCTCCCGGAGACATCCGACACCACTGGCCCCCGTCGATGGTCGCCGGACGAGCCGCGGCGGCCGAACGACTCTCGCTCCTCGCGGGATCCGATCGGACGATGGCCCAGGCGGCGTTGCGGTTCGTCCTCGCCTTTCCCGAGGTCTCGGTGACGATTCCCGGCGCGAAGACCGTTGCGCAGGCGGAGGAGAACGCCGCTGCAAGCGATGCACCTCCGCTCGCGAAGGACGAGATCGAGAGAGCTCGCCACCTCTACGCGAAGGACTTCGGGATGTGAGACCCCCTACTGAAGCTTTTTAGCTAACCCGTCATTAGCATCCTCTGGAGAACGGCGCGGATGTGGGCCCGACAGGACCTGGTCGCCGAGCTGAAGGGGCTCGGCCTTCTGCGCACGGACGGACTCGAACGTTCGTTCCTCCGCGTCCGGCAGGAATCGTTCCTGCCCGAGTTGTTCGGCCCTCTTGCGTACGCAGACATGCCGCTGCCGCTCCATGCGGCGGCGAATCCGGCGACGATGCCGTCCGCGCGGTGCCTCATTGCCGCGCTCGACCTCCTGGATCTCGAGGACGGCCTTCGCATCTTGGTCGCAGGCTGTCGCGGCGGCTACCCCGGAGCGCTGCTTGCAGAAGTCGTCGGCCCGGAGCGCGTCGTGGTCGTGGAGACCGACCCGGAGCGCCGCAATCGGACAATCGAACGCATGCGGGCGGCAGGATTCGACCGGGTGCGCGTCCTTCCATCAATACCCGACGAGACGTTCGATCGAATCCTGGTGCTCGACGCCACTCCGCCGCGACACCTGTTGTCCCGACTCGCGGATCCCGGTTTCCTGATCGCTCGCGGTCGGGGCGTGCACGATCTCGCGTTTGTGAAACTCATCCGCAACTCGGGGGAGACCCTCCAGATCACGTTCAACGAGGCCCCGTCCCCGGTCGTCGAAGGGTCGCCGGACGACCGGTCCCCCGTGGACTTCGGTCGGCTTTTCGCGGTCGAGGACCTGCTCGCCCACGCCTGGGAAGGCCGCGTGACCGGTCATTACGACCAGCACTTCCGGGACGTCGTGGTCGACACGTTCGCGGGGGGTCCGCTCGACCTGAATGCGTTCGACCCGGCACAGGAACCTTGCAAGGATGCCGCACGGCGTGCGTTTCAAGCCGCGTACATCCTCCAGAGTGCCGGGGAACTCGAACGCGCCGCCGATGCGTACGAGCGCTCGATTCGGCTCGCGCCGTCCGGAGAGGCCCACACGTTCCACGCATGGACGTTCAGCTTCATGGGCCGCTACGACGACGCGATCGAGGAGTGCAAGAAGGCGATCGCGGTCGATCCATCGTTCGGAAACCCGTACAACGACATCGGCGCGTACCTGATCGAGCTGGACCGCCTGGACGACGCGATTCCGTGGCTCGAGCAGGCCATCTCGGCGCCCCGATACTGTTGCTACTTCTACGCCCATACGAACCTCGCGCGGGTCTACCTACAGAAAGGAATGCGGGAGAAGGCGCGCAAGTCGCTCGTCGCCGCCCTCCGCGTGAACCCGGAATACGAACCCGCGCAGGAACTTCTGCGACGAATCGACGGGTCCGCGGGCTATTTCGCCTGACGTCCGAGGACGGCATCGCGCAAGACCGCGAAGTCGGCGTCGGGAAGGGTCGGATCGGGGCCTCGGGAAACGAGGATGTCCTCCAGACCGCTCGCGGTCGTCAGCAATAGTCGGTCCTCAATCCGGCGATTCCCCACGCTGTCGACCGCCAGCTGTACGGTGTGTTCGATGCCGTGGACGGATTCTCGGTCGATCGACCGTTGAATCATGTACCCTTGGAACTCTTTCACGTTCCAAGCGCCGTGGACCTCGAGGTGGGCCCGGAGTTCCAAGAGTCGGCGGTCGGTGACCAGGAGAGTGCCGCCTAGCACCGGAAGGATGACCAGAGGTCGCTCGTCGGATTCCAAATGAGCGCCAAACAGGGAGAGTCGGTACGGATCCCGCTTCGCCGTCCGAGCCGTCCCGAGGAACACGACGCCGTCGAACGCATCCGCGTCTTGCATTCGGCCGCCGATGGACTCGAGGGACATGAAGGTTCGCGAGAGGGTGCTTGGGGCAGCCTTAAGTGAACGGCGCCTTTGGTGCCGGTGGCGTGACGTCGACGAAAGTGGACGAGGCGAAAGCGGCCCTCGAGCGAGGCGACTTCGACGCCGCCTTTCGTCTCTCCGAGGAAGCGCAGACGGAAGCGCCCGAGGATTCGGCCGCTCGGGAAATGTACGCGGTCATCCACCTGGCGCGGGCGATTCGTCTCTCGGACCGCGCACGCGAGGCGCGTCGTCAGGACCTGCTCCGCCGCGAGATCGACTACGACGAGGAGTTCCAGGATAGTCCGGAGGTCGCGCGGGCCTACGACGAGGCCGCCGCGGCGATCGACGATGTCCTCCGAGTCGCTCCCGACCACTGGAAGACCCGCATGCTGAAGGCCGCCTTGGTGTTCCGCCGAGACCGCGAGTCCGGCCGGCCGGTCGCCCTCGAGATCCTACAGGCCCTCGCCGCCGCCGATCCGACGAACAAACAGATCCCCTTCACAATCCGGAAGATCGAGCGCCCGTGCGTCCGGTGCGGCGACACCGGATTCTGCCCGCATTGCAAGGGCCGCGGACAGCGGCGATTCGCCGTGGGATCTGCCCGGCGTGTGGCGTGCTCTGATCATTCCTCTTCTTCGTGCAGATCCGCGAGGGCGGGGTCCTTCCCTTCGATCCACTCGACCCGGTCGGCTCGGCCGATTTCGCCGCAGAGGAGACATTCCCAGCCGAGCGCATAGTCCTCGAACATGACGAGGCCGCGCTCCTCCTTGGAACACTTCGGGCACGGCCCCGGCACGTAGCCGCTGACCCGGAACGCGCGGATGACCACGTCGGTCATGGACGAACCCCGGGTGGCTCAGTCCTCGGGGGCGTCGTCTTTGCCGGTCGGGTTCATGTACCACTCGGGCACACCCTGGTCGCCGCCGAGGTCGCACTTCGGGCAGACGTAATCGAGGATCGGATAGTTTCCGTGGGAGTGCTGGACGAAGAAGACCTTGTCGGAGCCGCACTTCTCGCACTTCTGGGGCTCCGAGCCGATGTTCTTCCGGCTGAACATTGTCCGCGCCACGCCGACGGGCGGGCATAAAGTTGCCGGTCTCGGGGTTCGGGACCTGAATCTCCGTCGACTCGTCCCGGCCCACGACGTGATCGCGATGTGGCGGCACTGAGGAAAGTTTATCGCCCGACTCTCGGGTCTCGGGAATCATGGAGAACGGCACGGTACGAATCGGGTCGATCGTGATCGATGTCGACGACTTCGATCGAATGATGACTTTCTGGCAGGCGGCGCTTCGCTACGTGCCCAGCCGGGCGCCGACTCCCGAGGACCCGTTCGTGATCTTGAAGGACCCGGAGGGAAACGGGCCCAACGTCTCGATCGATGGGATGCCGCCCGAGCGGGGCCGATTGCATCTCGACCTGTACACGGACGACCAAGATGGGGAGGTCGAACGGTTGCTGGGCCTCGGGGCGACCCGCTACCGGCCGAGGGAGCCGGGCGAAGACTTCGTGGTCCTCGAGGATCCCGAGGGCAACCTGTTCTGCGTCG
>VBLV01000266.1 GCA_005879045.1 Methanobacteriota archaeon
CGTTGTTGATCGCCTGGACCATCGTCATCGCGGGCATCGTCACGACCTCGTCGCGTAGTATTCCTGGTACGGGTCCTCGCCGACCTTGCCGCCCGGCAGGCGCTCGAGCATCGCGGGGTCGTCTTTGAACGGAAGCAAGTCGGGATCCTCGTCGAGGCGTTCTTGATAATCCGGTTGAAGTTCCACGGCCCGGGCGAAGTGCTCGATGACCTTGGACTTGTCGCCCAGGCGCGCTGCGATTCGGGCCAGGTTGAAATGCGCACTCGCCCGCGTCGGCTCGAGCTTCAACGCCCGGGAGAACGCCTCCGCCGCGCCCTCCAGATCTCCCGCGTGGAACAAGTCATAGCCAAGGCTGTGCCACGCCTGCGGATTGTTCGGCTGGGCATTACACAGTAAGCGGTCGATCCGTGCGGCCTCCATGTAATCGCCTTCCGCGCCGAGGCATGCGGCGGCGAGGGCGCAGACGTTCGCATCGACGTCCCCTTTGCGTTGCAACAGCGGACGGAGGAGCGCGAGGGCTTCCTTCGCCCGGCCCTGCTTGAAGAGCTCGTGGGCCCGTTGCACGCCGGAGGAAGATGACGGAGCCGGTGCAGGAGCGGCCGACCCTCTCTTCGCCATCCGTTCACCTCCGAGGAAGCTCTAGGAAGGCGTCCATCTCTTGGCGGAGGTGGGGCGGCATCTCCGCGTAAACGTCCGCGAAGATCGTCTCGATGGCGGGTGGCGGGATTCGTTCGGCCTCCTGGACGGCGCGGGTGATCTCGTCTCCGATTTCTTGTTCGAGCCGGGCCTCCCGCCCCTCGTCCCACCATCCCGCGTGTTCGAGGTACCTGCGGAAACGCGGGAGCGGGTCGCGGGCCTGCCACATCGCGACTTCCGCCTCATCCCGGTACCGCGAGGGATCGTCGCTCGAAGAGTGAGGACCCATTCGGTACGTGACCGCCTCGACCAGCGTGGGGCCGAGTCCTTCCCGGGCATTTCGCGCCGCGTCCCGCGTGGCCCGGTAGACCGCGAGCGCGTCCATCCCATCGACACGGATCCCGTCGAATCCGTACGCGCTCGCTTTCTCGGCGAGCGTTCCCGAGGCCGTCTGCTTCGACACGGGGACCGAAATCGCCCACTGATTGTTATTACACAGGAAGACGGTCGGCGTCTTGAACACGCCGGCAAAGTTCATCGCCGCGTGGAAGTCCCCGGTGCTCGTCGCGCCATCCCCGAAGAAGACGAGGACCGCCTTCTTCTCGCCCCGCAGTTTCATGGCCCATCCGATGCCGACCGCATGCGGCAGCTGCGTGCCGACCGGGGACGAGATCGAGAGATAGTTCCCCTTCCGGTAGACGTAATGGCAAGGCATCTGATGCCCTTTGACGGGATCTTCCGCGTTCCCCATCAGCTGGCAGAGCAGTTCCTTCAGCGGCATGCCGCGGACCAGCGCCGCGCCGGGTTCGCGGTACTGCGGGACGATCCAGTCCTCTGGGCCCATCGCCATCGCCGCGCCGACGATCGCGGCCTCTTGGCCGAGTGAGGGACCGTAGAACCCGATCCGCCCCTGTCGCTGCAGGGCGAGCATGCGGTTGTCGAGGATGCGCTGGAGGCTCATCCCGCGGTACATCGCGACCGCCTGGTCCTCCGAGAATTTCGGGTCGAGACGGGGGTCCGTCGAGCCGTCGTCCCGAATCACGCGAAGCGCATCGACCACGGTGTTCCTCGCACCCCCTGAGGCCCGGGGAAAAACAAAACGGCAGGTGCGGCCTTAAGCCTTCCGTCCGGAGGAATCTCTAAATCGTTCGCACCGTTTTCGGTGCGGTGATTCTTGGTCCTCCCGGAGAGGACGCGTGGATACGTCGCGATCATCGTCGCGGCCGTCCTCTTCGGGATCTGGCCCACGCTTTCGAAGCTGGTCCTGAACGAAGTGTCTCCGCTTGCGATCGCATTTCTCATCCAGGTGATTCCAGGGGCCGCGCTCCTGCCGTTCGTACGGCGTGTTCGGATTCATCGCGCGGATTGGAAGCTCATCGCCGTGTCCGGCGTCGTGGGAGCGGT
>VBLV01000267.1:0-460 GCA_005879045.1 Methanobacteriota archaeon
TGACCTCTCGACTCCCGCGGGAGTCCGGGAAACCGTTATGAGCGCACGGCGCCTTCGCACAAACGTGATCCGCATGTGGCGGGGGAAGGCCGAGTGGGCGGTCCCGCTGCTCCTGTTCCTGGCGATCGTGCTCGTCGCGGCGCTCGCCTTCAACGTCGCGAACCTCGACACCGGGGGAGAGGCGATCCCGGGAGGGGGCGCCTCGGGCGGCACGGAGCCGAGCGCGTTCGGCGTCTTCGACCCGCTCGTGGGAGACCTGTTCCTTGTTCTCTTTGTGAGTTTCGTGGTCGCGATCCTCGTCCACGCGTTCCTCCGCCGACGAGTCCGCCAGAGGGCTCCGACGAAACCGTTCTCCTGGTGGCAGGTCATCTCCTCGGCGATTGGCCTCATCCTGATCATCGCCCTCCTGCTCGCCTGGCCCCGGATGCTCCAATCGTTCCGGGTCGGCCAGACCGCTCCG
>VBLV01000267.1:583-3461 GCA_005879045.1 Methanobacteriota archaeon
GGTGGTCCTGCTCCGGCGCGGTGCGGGGGTCGTCGAGATTGAAGCGGAGCCGCCGGGAGACGATCCCGCGGCCCGCCACGCCGCGGCCGACGCGGTGCAAGACGCGATCGACGAGCTCGAGGTCGGCGGAGACGTCCGGTCCGTAATCCTGGCGTGCTTCCGCCGGTTCTGCGCGCTGCTCGGCGCGCGCGGGATCACCGCCCAAGGCGCCCTCACCCCGAGGGAGCTCGAGGGCCTCGCCGTCGAGCGGCTCCACGTCTCCCGTGAGGCGTCGGAGACCCTGACGACTCTGTTCGAGGAGGCCCGGTACAGCGAGCATCCGCTGGGCGAAGCGGATCGCCATCGGGCGATCGAGAGCCTCGCGGGCATCCGGGTCGCGTTGGGGGCGTAGGATGTACCGGCGCGGGATTCCGGCCACGACGGGCCATCCCCCCGGGATGCCGTCGCCGCGTCGCGTCCCGCTGCCGGCCTTCGCCCTGATCCTGGCCTTCGCGGTGCTGCTCGGCATGCTCCTGTACTACGCGCAGTTCAGCGGCACGATTCGGTGGCTGCTCGGGGTCGCCGCGCTCGCGGTCCTGGCCGCGATCGCTTGGGGCCAGATCCAGCGTCGGACCTCCGAACCGTCGCCGCTCGTCGGCCCGCGGTCCCCCGGTGCGACCCGCGAAGGGGAGCTCGACTCGTTCGCCGCGGCCGTGCGCCGGGCGGCCCGCGGCCTCCCGTACAGCCAGGTGCTCGTCGCGTCCCGGGCGCGATTTGCGTTCCTCGAGCGGGCCCGGCTCGCGCTCGGCCTGCCGCCGGAGACGATCCGCGACGTGCAACGGGATCCGGGATCCCTCCGACGGATCTTCGGCGACGACGCGCTCGTGGACTTCCTCTACCTCGAGGCGGGCGACCTCGAGGACCGGTTGGCATGGGTCCAGCGCGCTCGCGCCCGTGGGGGCTTCGTCCGCGAATTTCGCGAGGTCCTCACGCGGATGGAGGCGTGGCGGTGAACATCGCGTCGGTCCGGGAGGTCGGCAGCGACCTCCTCGACGCGGTCGAGACCGTGATCGTCGGCAAGCGCCCCATCCTGGAACGAGTGCTCTGGGCGATCCTCGGCGACGGTCATCTCTTGATCGAAGACGTCCCCGGGCTGGCGAAGACACTGATCGCGAAATGCTTCGCGGCGGGCCTCGGCCTCTCGTTCCGCCGCATCCAGTTCACGCCGGACCTGCTGCCCGCGGACATCACGGGGACGTACGTGTTCGACCGCAAGACCGGCGACTTCGTCCTCCGACGCGGCCCGGTTTTCACGAACGTCCTCCTGGCGGACGAGATCAACCGCGCCCCGCCGAAGACCCAGTCCGCGCTCCTCGAGGCGATGCAGGAACGCCAGGCGACGTTGGAGGGCGAGACGTTCCCGTTGGACCGGCCGTTCTTCGTGATCGCGACGCAGAATCCGATCGAGCACGAGGGCACCTACCCGCTCCCGGAAGCCCAGGTCGATCGGTTCCTCTTGAAGATCGACGTCGGGTATCCGACCCGAGAGCAGGAGATCGAGGTCCTCGAGCGACGCCGGAAGCGTCGGGCGGACGACGCGACGATCGAAGGCGTGACGACGCCCGACGAGGTGCGTGCCTTGCAGGCCGCGATCGAGGACGTCCACGTCGAACCCGCGGTCGAAGGGTACATGGTCGACATCGTCGCGGCGACGCGGGCCCACAGCCAGGTCGACGTCGGGGCGAGCCCGCGCGGCTCCCTCGCCCTCCTGAAGGTATCGCGCGCCCGGGCCGCGATCGCGGGACGGGACTTCGTCACCCCGGACGACGTCAAGGCGGTCGCAATGCCGGCGACCGAATCATCCTGAAGCCGGATCCGTGGATCCGAGGCGTGCGGACTTCGGCGGTCCTCGCCGACGTCCTGAGTCAGGTCCCCGTGCCGAAGGTGCCGTGAGATGCGGACGCCGCTCTCGAGCGGCCTCGCCGCGGCGTCCCTCGGGCTCTTGGTCGCGGGCCTCGCCTTCCGAAGCTGGCAGGTCGTCCTCCTGGCCTTGCCGCCGGTCATCGTCCTCGCACTCGGTTCGCTCTTCCCACCCGCGAGGCCGCGCCTCGTCGCCGTCCGGACGCTCTCGCGCGACCGGGCCGAGGCGGGCCGGGACGTGGACGTGAAGCTGGTCGTCCGCAATGACGGGCCCACGTTGGACCTCGTGGAGATCGTGGACGTCCTCCCGCGAGAATTCGAAATCGTCCAGGGGACGAACCACGCGGTCGTGTCCCTGGAGCGCGGCGGCACGATGCCGCTGACCTACACGGTGCGGTCGCCCGTGAAAGGTGACTTCCGCATCGGGCCTGTGCGCGTCCGGTCCCTCGATCCGCTCGCTCTCGGCGCCGAGGATGCCGTCCTCCCGACGGACGCGCGGCTCGTCGTCGCGCCGACGATGGAAGACCTCCGGCGCACGAAGCTCCAACCGCGGCGCACCCGCCCCTGGTTCGGACAGGTTTCTTCCCGACTGCTGGGAGAAGGGACGGACTTTTGGGGCGTCCGCGAGTATACCGCGGGCGATGAGGTTCGCCGGATCAACTGGAAGGCGTCCGCTCGGCTCGACCGCCTCTATACGAACGAGTACGAGGGGGAGCGGTCCGGCGACGTCGTGATCGTGGTCGACGCACGCCGCGAATCGTTCATCGGCACGGAGACTGACAACCCGATCGAGCACGGGGTCCGCGCGGCGCTCGGGATCGCGGAGCACGTCCTCGCCTCGAAGAACCGGGTCGGGCTCATCGTGCAACGGGAGGTCCTCGATTGGGTGCCGCCCGCGTTCGGTCGGAAGCAACTCTATCGGATCCTGGACCACCTGACCCGCGTGCGGCCGGGTGGGGAGTGGCCGTTCGCGCACGTC
>VBLV01000267.1:3478-9897 GCA_005879045.1 Methanobacteriota archaeon
ATTGCCTCATCGTCCTGATTTCGCCCCTCCAGGATCGGGCGGCGCTGAACGCGGTGATCGCGATGGAGGCTCGCGGATACGATGTGGCGATTGTCTCGCCGTCCCCGCTCGCGATTGAGTGGAGGCTCGGCGAACAGCGGCCGGAGGACCAGACCGCCCTTCGGATCCTGCGGATGGAACGGGACAACCTGATCTCGCAGCTGCGACGCGTCGCGCAAGTCGTCGATTGGGACCCGGCGACCCCGTTGGCGCTCGCCCTCCGGAGGATCGGCACATGGCCTCGACCCAGCTGATCCCACCCTCGCTGCGGGCCGCGCCCGTCGTGACGCTGGCCCTGCTGGTCGGATGGGCCGTCCTCGACGTGTCCGCGATTGGAGACGGTCGATGGGCGGCTGCCCTACTGGCCATCCTCGGGATCGGGGCTGCGGCCGTCATCCTATCCGTCGTCTTGCGTTGGAGGGGCATTCGGCCCATCGGTCTCCTCGCGATCGGCGCCGCCTACGTCGGGGCGCACGCATTCGTGCTCGGCGTCCAACTCGTGCCGGCGCTCGTGTTTCTTTCGCTTGTGATCAGTCAGGCGGAGCTGCGGATTCTGGCTGAGCGATTCGCGCCCCTCTATGAAACCGCAAGTCGAATCAACGGTGCGCTCGGTCGCGCCATCCTGCGCCTGATCATCGCGGCGGTCCTCTCCGTCGTCGTGCCAATCCTCGCCGCGGACCTCGCCTTAGCGGGCATCGTGCCCGCGACGACGATTTCGACTGCGATCGCGCTGGCGGGCGCGTTGGTGGCGGTGGTCGCACTCCTCGCGCTGATGCCGTCCCTGAGCCGCCGTGCCACTTGACCCCGGGCCGACTGCGTCTCTACCGGGACGTCGAGAACAGGCTTCGGAAGAATCCTCTCAGCTTGCCGATTCGAAGGACATCGCTCAGGATGGTCAGCAATTGCCGATCGGCCTTCGCCTGCGCCCGTTCGTACATCTCCTGAATCAACGGGATGACGCGTCGTTGGTAGTCGAGGAGGTTGCGCCACTGGAAGCCCGCGATGGCGAGGGAAACGGCGATGGTCCAGATCGCGGGAACGCCCTGGAGGAGCGGATGGAGCCAGGTCGGGAGGTAGGCCCTCAAGCTGATCATCACGATCCAAAAGGCGGGAATCGCGGTCGCGATCGTGCACTTGATGCGATCCCACGTGTGGCGTTTCTTGATCGTGGTCAAGAGGAATCGGAGCGTCTCGAGCTCCGCCTGCCGTTCGTTCGAGCGACGGAGGTGCGCCGCCAATGCCGCCCTATCGGCGTGCTCGGCAGCCCGACGCCTGAAGATTCTCATTCTGCGACCTCTCGATCCGTTCTGTCAAGAAGGAATGAAAACTTTGGTACAGACAAAATCGTCGTCAACGCAGGCCACATGACTTCAGGCGGATAAAAGGGGCCGCAGCGCCAATCTCCGCCCGCCCGATAGGAAAGGATAAATTGGGCTCCAAACTTTGCGACGGCCGCTGCCCCGGTGGTCTAGCGGTCTATGATCCCGGCCTGTCGAGCCGGGTGCTCGGGTTCGAATCCCGACCGGGGCGTTCTACCATTACTTCTTGGCTTTTTCCTTCTTAGCATCTTCCAGGATTTTCCTCTTTGCGAGTTCGGGGTTCTGGATGTACAAGATGATCGCGTTCGCGTGACCATGTCCCAGCCCGCAGTCCGATTTGAGCCACCCCAGTAGCTCGCTGTGTTTGGCAAGACCCTTCTCTTTCGCCAGTGCTCGGTAGTATTCCGGATCCTTGCCAGTCTTGGCTTTGATGTTGTCGATGTATGCTTTGTAGGTCATGACTTCACCGGATGCATCGGCCTTTGACAATTTGAATTCTTACTGTTTCCGAACCCGACCGGGCGACGTTCTAGCGCGATTCCAAGACCCCGCTTGGCCGAGCAGGCGCGGACCCTTCCAGCGCGGTAGCGAGCTCGGACATCCCGTTCTTCCTCGACGATGCCGCTCCCCAAGTGTCCGCGATGTTCGAGGGCCATTAGTTATTTAAGTTCTGTATCGCAAGTTGGTTGACGGAGGTCAGGGGCTGGGCGACGGCCTTTCGCCGGAGAACATCGCGCGGACGCTCGCCGCAATCGATGAGTTCGTCCGGTCCGCCGCCACACTCGATTGGGAGATGCCCTCCGAGCTTCTCGGGTCCCGACTGGACGGCGGAGCGCGGAAACGATGTCCGAGGTGCCGCGGGCATCTGATCCTGAAAGAGCCGCGCATCTACGACGGTTCGTTGCATGCGGGCGGGCCAATCGTCGACCTCAATGGGGCTCCACGCTCGAGACAAGCGCGCCTCATTGGAATCGGCCTCCGGGTGTCCTACGTCGAAGCCCTGCGGGGCCTGACGGAAGACGATGTCGCCTTCTTCGACCGGATCACTGAGCTTCACCGGCTGTTCGGGGTGAAGTCTCTGAAGGAGTTCGCATCTAGTCCGGTGTCGAGGCCTTGATCCGGCCGATCAGTTCGATCCAAATTCCGTCGGGATCGCTCGCAAAGGCGAACTCATAGCGATCCTCCTTGAACGGCTCCACTTCCGGATGCGCCCCGCTTGCGACGATTTCCCGAAACGCCTGGTTGACGTCGCGCACCCGGAATGCGAGGTGGTCTAGCTCCTCCCCTTTGCGATAGCGAGTGAAGAACTTGCTGTCGGTGGGATACCAGTTGAGTTCTAACCGTTGCTCCGAATCCGGGCTCTTCAGTTCGACCCATATGCCTCCGTGACTCATCCGCCCTCGCCGCGTGACCTTCATGCCCATCACCTTCCGGTAGAATTGAATGGAACGTTCGAGGTCTCGGACCCGAATCCCAGTGTAGAAATATTTCGTGAGAATTCCCCCGTCCCGAAACGCTGTAATCCGCGTTAAGGTGACGGCGGCGGGTGAGTCCGACCAGGTTTGGCTTCGACGGCTTCGCGGCGGATAGTTTCACTGGTTCCTCCGCAATTGAACGTGCTCACGCGTGTACCGAAGCCAAGCTTTTTAGCCGACAGCCACTTGGGGACGCGCCATGTCGGCAGCCGTCACCCTCCGGCCTGAGGCCAAGAAGAAGGCCGCGATGTCGCGTGCATCGAAGGATTCCGTCATCGATGTCCAGCACCTCGTCAAGGTCTACGGGGGTCGCGGCCAAGAGGAAATCAAGGCCGTCAACGACGTGAGCTTCTCCGTTGGCGAGGGCGAGTTCTTCGGTTTCCTCGGGCCCAACGGGGCCGGAAAGACGACGGTCATCCGGATCATCACGACCCTGCTCGCGAAGACGAGCGGCTCCGTCCACGTCGCGGGCCTTGATGTCGAGCGAGATGGGCTGGACATCCGGCGCATGATCGGCTACACGGGACAATCCATCGGGGTCGATGGAGAACTCACCGGACGGGAGAACCTCTGGTTGATCGGACGGCTCTACCACATGCCCAACTCGCTTGTGGACGAGCGCGTCGAGGAGCTCCTCGAGGTTTTGCAGTTGAAAGATGCCGCGGACCGCCGCGCGTACACGTACTCGGGCGGGATGCGCCGCAGGCTCGACTTGGGTGCCGGGCTCGTGCATCACCCCCGAGTCCTGTTCCTCGACGAGCCCACGACCGGCCTCGACCCTCAGACGAGGGCCGCGGTGTGGGAGTACCTGCGTCGCCTCCACCGGGAGGAGAAGATGACGATCTTCCTCACGACCCAGTACATGGAAGAGGCGGACCAGCTCTGCCAGCGGATCGCGATCATCGACCTGGGCAAGATCGTCGCCGAGGGAAGTCCCGCGGAGTTGAAGGCCGCGATCGGCGCGGACATCATCACCGTCCGGATTACCCGCGACGAGGCGTTCGAGCAGAGCCGGAACCGGGCCCTCGAGATCGCGCGGACGGTCTCCGGCGTGAGTCGGGCATCGATTTTCGACGAGGGCGTGAGCGCGTACACCGCGGATGGCGGCGCGACGCTCCTCGAAGTCCTGCGCCGACTCGACGCGGAGAAGGTCCCCGTCCATCAGGTCGCGCTCGCACATCCCACGCTCGACGAGGTCTTCCTGCAGCACACGGGGCGGCAGATGCGCGTCGAGGAAGTGAAACCGATGTCGCGCTCATTCGGCAGGCGGAGGCGGTAACATGGTCACGGACGTTGGACACGCACAACGGGTCATCATTGGGACACGAGATGAGGAATCGAGCGGCGGGGTCCTCACCGAGGTGGGCCTCGTCACGTGGCGGAGCCTGGTGAAGCTCACGAGGACTCCGGTCCTGTTGTTCTTCAGCCTCTTCATGCCGCTGATCTGGCTCGTCATGTTCAGCCAGACCTTCGGCACGGTCTTCTCGTCGGCCACCAGCGGAGGCCTCCCCGGTGGTCCAGCAGCAACGCCGCTCCCCTACGACTACGTCGCCGTGCTTCTGCCGGGGATCACGGTCATGACTGCCATCCAGAGCGCGTCTCAGTCGGGCTTCGGGATGGTCGCGGACCTCGAGTCCGGATTCATGGACAAGTTCTTCGTCGCGCCGATCCGCCGAAGCAGCGTCCTGGCGGGCAAGCTCCTCGCGGATGGCCTGCGGATGGCGGCCCAAGCCGGGATCATCCTGGGCATCGCGGCGATCCTGACGCTCTTCGGCTGGCGCATCCCGTTCGCGACGGGGGTCATGGGCGCCGTGCTGATCATGCTCCTTGCGGCCGCCTTCGGCGTCGCTGCGGCCGCCTTCGGCGTCGCTTTCTCGGGCCTCTCGAACACGGTCGCGCTGCGGACGAAGAACACCGAGTCGACGATGATGGTGAGCTTCTCCCTCACGTTCCCGCTCCTGTTCTTGAGCACGGCGATGCTCCCCAAGGCGCTCCTGCCTGCCTGGGTCCAGAGTTTCTCGACGGTCAACCCGGTCAGCTACATGGCCGATGCCGCCCGTGCGCTAATCCTGACCGGCTTCGACTGGGCGGCGATCGGGAACGCGTTCGTCGCGATTGCGGCATTCGGCATCGTGCTAAACGGCCTGGCCATCATGGCCTTCCGCGCGCAGGGCAAGTGAACGAGGGAAAGGCTGCGGCCACGGCCGGGCCTCGCCGGCAAGGGCCGCTAGACGACCGCGATCAGGGGCGACATCGCGTCGGCGGCTTCCCCGGCGAACCGGCACGCGTCTTCCCAGGTCTGTAGCCGACCTTCGTTCCGATCCTCGAAGTCACGGATGAATCGCACGAGGTCACGTCGGATGGCCGAGGTGTCCGCGCTCCGGAACACGGCGCACACGCTGACGTGGGCCCCGCGGACCGCGACGAGCGCTTCCTCGTCGAAGCGTATGCTCGTGACGTCGTAGCCCTGGCTCTTCGGCATGCTGGTCTCGACGAAGTCGCGGACCGTCCAGATGATCGGCTCGAGCTGTTCCGGTGCGAACGGAGGGGCGTGGTCGGGGGCGACCATCGCAATCGGCTCGCCGGTCCGGTGGAAGAGGTATACGGCCCGCATCTGCCGGTCTCCCGCTGGCGGACGGAAGTGCGTGCCGAACGGCAGCGCGAGCATGAGTGCCGCTGCGGGCGCGGCGAGAAGCGTGATCAGGTCAAGCATCCGAATGGGCCTTCCCTACTTCCACGGAGCGAGGGAGAGGGTCAATACCGTTTGGTCAAGGGAAGTTGAGCGGCGCCCCGTAAACCGCGACAAACCTCAAGGCCCGGCGTGGACTCGGGGTTCCATGGCCTCCCGTCCCCTCCTGTATTCAATGGACATCAGCCACTACTGCATTGCCGCGGATCGCATGCTCGCCTTCAAGGGCGTGGAGTTCGACACGCGATACGCGCCGTACCACGACCGGCAGGAGGTCCTCAAGGCCACCGGGCAGGACTACGTCCCGACCTTGATCTGGGAGGGGAAACCCGTCCTGTGGTACGACATTCCGGACTTCCTCGAAAAGGCCCGGCCGAAGCCGACCCTGTACCCGTGGGGGCAGAAGGGCCTCGCGGTCACCCTCGAGCATTGGGGCCATCAAGTCCTCGAGGAGCGCGTGTGGCGGTACGTCGTGACGAAGGTCCCGCCGTTCCTCAAGAGCGACGAGGAGCGATGGGTCTTCGAAGAGATGCAGACCCGCGCCCGCGGGCCGTGGCACGTCCTCGAGATGCGCCGCGAGGAATTCCGGCAGGACATGAACAAGCACCTCGGCATGGTCGACTCGATTCTCGACGGACGGGACTGGATCCTCGGGCAGCCGAGCCTGGCGGATTTCGGAATCTATGGATCGATGTCGCCGCTCGTCACGGTCGGCGAGAGCGTGCCGTCCGAGTTCCCGCGGCTTGCCGCTTGGGTTTCGCGGGTCCGGGACCTCGGGTCACCGGTGGGCTGAGGATCGCGTCGACCAGATCGGCCAAGGCCACCTCGCGCTGGGCCCCAGACGCCATGTCCCGCACCGTGGCCCTGGTCGCCTTCAGCTCCTTCTCTCCGAGCAAC
>VBLV01000268.1 GCA_005879045.1 Methanobacteriota archaeon
ATCGACGAAATCGGATTCGCGTCGATCGACACGGGCTCGCTCCGAGAGGGCGGCCGTCGTCAGCAGCCTGGATCCCGGATCTACGGACGGCCGATGACCGTGCGCGAGGCAAAGAAAATCCTGGGATGAGCCTCACGGGAGGTCGGGCGAGGTCGTCACGGCCTCCGCGAACAACACGCCGCGAACCGCCTTGAGGCGGTCGGTGAGTTTCTCGATCTCCTGTGGGCTCCCCTCCATGATGACGACCTCGAGGCACGTCTCCTCGCCGAGATGCGCGTGCGCGCTCGCCCGAATCGAACGAAGGAACGCGTGCTGGCCATGGAGGATGCGGTGCGTGACCATTCCGACGTCGTGTCGATAGAGGAACGTGACCGTCCCCACCGCGCGTCCTCCGGCCTCGACCTTCCGACGAGCAAGGGAGATTCGGATCAGGTTTCGCAAGGCCTCCGAGCGGCTCCGGTACCCTCCGTCCCGCACGAGTCGGTCGAACGCTTTGAGGAGTGGACCTTCGAGAGAGACACCAATCCGGGCAACGGGCATAGTCGACCTCGCATCCCGCAAGACGCCACGGCCACAAGAAGAAGGCGGTCCCTTCGGGGCGTAGCCCACAAAAGTCTTAATGCGATACGAGTGTTACTTCTGAAACGTGCGTCATACTTCTCCCGCTGCTACCCCCGGCAACGCCACCCCTTCCGGGTTCGGCGTTTCTCGGAGCGAGCGGATCCGGATCGGGATTGTCTACGCACTAATCCTGGGCACCACGGCCATCGGTTTCGTCCTGGCTTTCATCATCGGCCAGATCTCCCCCATCCTCGCGGGGCTCGGGCTCGTCGCGTACGCCTTCGGCCTGCGGCACGGTGTGGATGCCGATCACATCGTGGCGATCGACAACACGACGCGGAAATTGCTCCAGGAAGGGCAGCGCCCGTTCACGGTGGGCACGTGGTTTTCCCTCGGCCACTCGGCGATCGTCTTCATCTTGACCGTCGCGCTGGTCGTCGCGACGCGGGTGGTCGTCGCCGAACTCCCGGCGGTCCAGAGCGCGGGGCAGATCATCGGGCTCGCGGTGTCCGGCACGTTCCTGATCGTCATCGGCCTGGTCAACGTGCTGATCGTCGTCGGCATCTACCGGGTGTTCGTCGAACTGAAGGAAGGGAATCAGCAGCTCAACGCGGCCGAGCTGGAGGAGCTCCTGAACAAGCGGGGCGTCCTGAACCGCCTGTTCCGCCCGCTCTTCGGACTCATCCGGAAACCGTGGCACATCTTCCCCGTCGGCGTCCTGTTCGGTCTCGGCTTCGACACCGCGACCGAGATCGCCCTGATTGCGATCAGCGTGGGCGTCGGCGTGTCGTCCGCGGTCCCGATCTGGACGATCCTGATCCTGCCGCTGATGTTCACCTGCGGGATGGTCTTCGTCGACACGACGGACGGCGTGATCATGCGGTCCGCGTACGGCTGGGCGCTCATCAACCCGATCCGCAAGGTGAACTACAATCTCACGGTAACAATCGTCTCGGTGGTGTTCGCGTTCGGGGTCGGAGGCATCGAGATCCTCACCTTGGTCGGGGCCCAGCTCCAGTTGACCGGGCCCTTCTGGGACTCGCTCGCCGGCTTGAACTTCGAGACGATCGGGTTGTCGATCATCGCCTTGTTCGTCGTCGCTTGGGCCGTGTCCGTCGCATACTGGAAGTACAAGCGGTTCGACGAGCGATTCGCGGCGAGCGAGCGGACGTGAGCCGCGGGACCAAGGACCGGAACGGGAACGAGCACGAAATCTAGAAGAGCGGCGAAGGCCTCGAAC
The DNA here is from genome assembly GCA_005879045.1 of Methanobacteriota archaeon. Lineage (GTDB taxonomy): Archaea > Thermoplasmatota > Thermoplasmata > RBG-16-68-12 > RBG-16-68-12 > RBG-16-68-12. The sequence goes on from VBLV01000268.1 coordinate 1,802, forward strand.
CTCGCACGAGTCCCGCCCCGCCCAGGTCGGTGTTCACCTCGCGAGAACGAGCGATCATCGAAGCCGCCGATACGCCGGAAAAGGTGCAGCGGTGGCTCGAGTCGTTGCCCTACAATCGTGAAGAGCATGGAGAGACCCTCCACACCTTTCGCGGCGTAGTCCGCGCGGACAAGGTCCATTGCCTCGAAGGGGCGCTGTGTGCCGCGACGATCCTCGAGCAGCACGGATTTCCTCCGATCCTCGCGGACATGGAATCTCAGGATGACCTCGACCATGTCGTCCTGTTGTTCCGCCGCGGCTCCAAGTACGGCACCGTGGCCCGATCGCGGGACCCGGGACTGCACGGACGCAAGCCGGTCTTCCGCTCGGTCCGGGATCTCGTCTTCTCGTACGTCGATCCGTTCGTGGATCTCACGGGTCGCGTCGAAGGATATGGAGTCCTCGACTTGCGCATCCTCCGGGTGGACTGGCGGCTCTCCACCCGGAACGTGTGGTCGGTCCAGGAAGCCTTGATCCGGATGCCGCACCGCGCGCTGCGGACGTCGGATGAACGCTATCACCGGTGGCACGAGCGCTACGTCCGATACAAGCAGCGACATCCGGAGGGGCGACCGGTCTTCTACCCGGACCGCCACCGGTGGCTCTAGGTTCCGACACCGGTTCGGCGCATTCCTAACCCTTTCCTCGGGGTCTTCTGTGTGGCCTGTGATGTCGTCACATGCCCGATCTGGGAGCGAACGGCCTCCGAATCCTCGGATCCGAGGGTCCGACGTTGAATGCCACGGCATTGCGATCAACGAAAGCCGGGCTCCTGGCCCTCGGCATCGTGTCCTTCGCGCTCGCGACTTTCGGTCCATGGTTCAATCTTCTCCTGGGCTACGGGCTCATGGCTACTTCCATCGCGGTGGCGGTCGTCGGCATC
>VBLV01000050.1 GCA_005879045.1 Methanobacteriota archaeon
TCCAATCGGTCCGTCTCCGGCATTTCGGATCGCGTCGGCCAAGCGAATGCCGCGGGCCATTATCAGGTCCCGGCGCTGCGTTCTATGTACCGAGAATTGAAATCAGCACGAGCATCGATGCCTTTATCCCTCAAGGGTGCCAAGTCGTCGTCATGCGATTTCGCCCCGAGGGGCCACGGATTCCCGTCCCGAACTGGCTCATCGAGTGGTCGAAGTCCCGCGACCTTTTTCTGACCCTCGCCCACGACCCATGGGTCTTCCGGCCGAACTGAGTAGCCCGAAAAACCGAAGAAGTTATACGAGCCCGGTTGATGCACTGCGCCGGTCCGAGCACTCGATGGCACACCCGGAGCCCGCGGGCCATGAAGAGGAGGAGCATCATGGCAGCCCGTGGCCCGTCATCATCGCCGTGGGGATGGGCGTCGGCTACGTTGGCATCGTGACCGCGAGCATCCCGATGCTCCTGGCGGGTGTCGTGATCTTCGCCGGCGGCGCGGGCGGCTGGATTCACCAGGATATGCAGCGGCCCTCGAGCGCGTTCTACGGGCTCGCAGCCGCCGTCGAATCGAAGTTGCCGAGGGTGAGCGCCCGGAAGCTCGGACTCTGGCTGTTCCTGGCGACCGAGATCATGTTCTTCTCCGCGATCATCGGGGCCTCGTGGACCTTGCGACTCCGCACCACGACGCTCGGAGACGCGTTCCAGGGACCGTGGGCCCAGCCGGGGGAGATCCTCAATGTCCCCCTCACGGGCCTGAACACCTTCATCCTCATTTGCAGCAGCCTCACGATGGTCGAAGGCCTCGCTGCCGCCGAGCGGGGCGATCAGAGAAAGCTGCGCATCTTTCTCCTGGCCACGTTGCTCCTCGGCATGACGTTCCTCAGCATCCAGGCCTTCGAGTACCAGAAGCTGTACTTCGGTGAGGGGCTCACGTTCAAGAGCGCCCCCTTCGGGGTGAATCCGCTCTACGGTCCGACGTTCTATGCGCAGACCGGAGTCCACGGATCCCACGTGACCGCAGGTGTGCTTGCGATGGCGTACATTACCCGAAAGGCGTTCAAGGGCGGATTCACGAAGGAGAATCACGAAGCCGTCGAGCTGGTCGGATTGTATTGGCACTTTGTCGATGTGGTCTGGATCTTCCTCTTCACGATCGTGTATCTGATTTGAGGTGACGAATGGCAACTGCGACCGCAACGGAGACCGGCGGACCCCATGAGGAGGCGAGGAAGCGCCCCTACGTGGTCGTCTTCGGCATCCTTGCAGTAGTGACGCTCGCCGAGCTGAACGTCTACAGCCTGGGGATTCCGCATCTCGAGACGATCACGATCCTGGTCGTCCTGGCGACGATCAAGGCAAGTCTCGTCGTGGCGTACTACATGCATCTGCGATACGAACCGCGGTGGATCGCGCTGATTCCACTCGGAGGACTCGCCCTCGTCGCCGTGCTCGTCGCGGCACTCACTGCGACGTCGGTCCACCCGTGACGCGGCCGCGGATCCCCCGGGGCCGCGAGACCGGTCAGAGAGAACTATGGGCTCGACCGGATTCGAACCGGTGACCTTCGCTGTGTGAGAGCGATGTCATAACCGCTAGACCACGAGCCCGCGCGGGCGCGCAAGGGCCCGCACGGTATAAATCTCCATCGAAATGCGCGTTTGTCCACACGTGCCCTCAGAGCTTTTATTACCGCTGACCGGTTTGGGCGGGCGGGAGGCGCTCCCGATGGCAAAGGAAGAGAAGTCCGAGATGGCGACAATCGCGAAGAAGCAGCTAGAGGGCCGCGGCTACGTGCTTTCCCTCTCGACGACCCGGGACGGTGAAAACCTGATCGGCAAGATCCGCGTGACCGAGGCGTCCACACAGCGGACCGTCGCGAGTTTCGTCAGCGTCTGGAAAATTGACAACATGGAACTCGTGTTCGGCATCGACGCGGGCGAGGGCATCGCGCGCGACCTGGTCAACCAGGCGATGAACCTGTTCGACCTGTTCAAGTACGTGCTGCCCGGCGCGCAAGTGAAGGAAGAAGCGTGAGCACACAGCACGGTTAAATAGTCTGGACCACCTGGATGGGCGCCCTAATGGACTCCTCGAGTGTCCTCCTAGCTCTGGACGAACAGAAGAAGTGGCGGGAGCGCCGAAAGCGAATCCGCGATCGGGTCCGGCAGCTCGAACGACGGAAGGCCACCTTGCGGAAGGAGCTGGAAGGGGTCCGGAAGAAAATCCTCGAATACAACCGGGTCCTCACCGACCTGCGCGGCGGAATGCCGACGCGGACCGTGCTTGCGCCCAGCGCCCCGGGGCGATGACGATGAGCCGCGCACTGGAGGCGACGCGTAAGGAGATCGAACGTTGGCGGCACCGGGAGAGGCGCCTCCTCGACGCCCTCCGGGACGTCGACGAGGAACGAAGCCGCCTGGACGATGAGCTCGTGAAGGTCGAACAGCAGCTCGCGTACTACGACTCCCTCACGCGGGACATGAAGCGAGAGCTCGGCCGGCCGGGGCTCTCGAGCCTTCTCTCCTCGCTGCGGCGTCCGTAGGAGCAATTCCGTGCGCGTCACGATCGACGGCGTTTCGCGGGAGATGCGAACCGTCTGGTTCGACGACGGAATCGTGAAATTGATCGACCAACGCTACTTGCCGTTCGAGGTCCGCGTCTACATGTCGCCGTCGCAATCGAGGACATGGTCGTGCGGGGGTCGCCCGCGATCGGGGCCACGGCCGCATACGGGATGGCGCAGGCCGCCCACCAAGGACTCGACCTGAAGGCCGCAGCGGACCGGCTGCGAAAGACGCGACCCACGGGCCACGACCTCTTCTTCGCGATCGACTCGATGATGAAGGCGGCGTCCGGCGGGGAGGACCTCGTCGAGGTCGCCGAACGGTACGCGCGGGACAACATCGAGCAGTGCCGAAGGATTGGAGAACACGGGGCGAAATTGATCCGAAACGGCACGCGAATCCTCACCCACTGTAACGCCGGTGCCCTCGCCGCGGTGGACTACGGGACCGCGACGGCTCCAATGCGTGTGGCTCAGGAGAACGGGCGGCGCTTCTTCGTCTACGTGGACGAGACCCGACCCCGCCTGCAAGGAGCCCGCCTCACCGCGTGGGAGCTCCTGGAAGCCGGCATCGAGCACGCGATCATCACGGACGGCGCCGCGGGCCATTTTCTCGGGCACGGGGAAATCGATCTCGTCCTGGTCGGCGCCGATCGGATTGCGGTCAACGGCGACACCGCGAACAAGATTGGCACCTACGCGAAAGCGGTCGTCGCGAAGGAAAACGGCGTCCCGTTCTACGTCGCGGCGCCGATGAGCACGATCGACGTCGATCTGGCGTCGGGTGCGAAGATCCCAATCGAGGAGCGGTCTCCACAAGAGGTGCTCCACCTCGACGGGCAAGTCATCGCCCCGAAGGAAAGTCCGGCCCGCAATCCCGCCTTCGACGTCACGCCCGCCAAGTACATCACGGGAATCATCACCGAGCGGGGAATCCTGAAACCCTCTCAACTCCGGTCTTCCGGGAAGGCCGCGCCGAAGAAGAAAGCGCGCCCCAAGTCTCGATAGGCGGATACGCTTTTACGGACCGACCCCGTTCGCCTCGCGCCATGCTCCTCTTGACGACGTGGTTCGGCTCTTTCTTACTCGATGAGGGGACGGTCGTCGACAAGAGGCTCTTCCCGATGGACGCCAATGCCCTCGCGGATCGCCTCGCCTTGGTCGAAGACTGGAAAGTCCTGGACGAGGAGCGTGACCTCATGGCCCGCGCGGATGAGGTCTTCGTCATCGAGCCGCGCTTGGAGCGGGCCGGCGGCAATCGCACGACGGTGCGCCCTCCGTTCCTCAAGCCGGAGGACTTCGGCTACGGACGCGAGCTCCTGCACGGGGCGATGGTCCAGCTCGCAAAGCGACGAATGCGCAAGGCGATCGGACCCGAGGATCATCTCCGGCAGGCGGTCGGCGCCCTCGATGAACTTCAGGAAGAAGAGAACGTTCTTGTCGAACGACTCCGGGAATGGTACGGGCTTCACTTCCCGGAGCTGGCACCGATGGTGGACACCGCGACGTACGTCGAGCTCGTATCGATCCACGGGCGACGGGATCGGATGCCCATCGACCCTCGGGAGAGCGTCGGAGCGGATCTGGCGGAGCGGGAGGAAGCCGAATTGAAGGCGCTCGCCGGCCTGACGAAACTCGTGATGGGCCAACGGAGGGCGGTCGAGACCTACGTCGAGCGATCGATCCGCGACCTGGCGCCGAACGTCTCCGAACTCGCCGGCCCGATCATCGCCGCGCGGCTCGTCACGCTGGCCGGCGGCATCGAAGATCTCGCTCGCGCACCCGGCGGCACGGTGCAACTCTTGGGTGCGGAGCGCGCGCTCTTCCGTCATCTCCGGACCGGGTCACGGCCGCCGAAGCATGGCGTACTTTTCCAGCATCCATGGGTCCACGGAGCGCCCCCGTGGCAGCGGGGCGCAATCGCGCGCGCTTTCGCGGCGAAGATTTCTCTTGCGGCCCGAGCGGACGCGTACACGAAACGCAAAATTGCCCCGGACCTCTTGAAAAATCTCCAGGTCGCCATCGACGAAATCCGTCGACGCAAAGCCGACAAACCGACGCGACCAAAGCGTCCAGCCGCGCCGAAAAACCGCGCGCACCGGAGACGGACGCGCCGCTGAGGAAACGTTTTTAGGGTCGCCTCACATCGCCGCGCGAAAGCGATGTCCTGGGAGCAAGCGGAGATTCGAGAGCTGAAGGTGAACCGGTACATCGTCATCGACGATGAACCGTGCCGCATCATCTCCATCCAGACCTCGAAGCCGGGGAAACACGGCGAAGCGAAGGCGCGGCTCGAGGCGGTCGGCATCTTCGACGGGCAGAAGCGGTCGATCGTGCATCCGGTGACGCACAAGGTGCGAGTCCCGATCATCGACAAGCGAAAGGCGCAGGTCCTCTCGACCCACGGCAACGTCGCGCAGCTGATGGACCTCGCAACGTACGGAACGTTCGAACTCTCCGTGCCCGAGGAGTTCCAGGGCAAACTCGCTTCCGGTCAGGAAATCATGTACATCGAAGCGCTCGGCCGACGCAAGCTCTCGTCCAATTGAGCGGGGTCGTCCTCAAATAAGCGCACAGGATTTCCGTTCGCCCATGGCTGCGCCTCGCTTCGCGGACGCCGTCGCGAAGTATGACGAGGCGTGGATGGCCCTGTTCGGAGTGCCGTACGACCGCACGTGCTCGTTCCGCGGCGGCTCCCGCTTCGGACCCCGCGCGATCCGCGAGGCGTCGTACAACTTCGAGACGTACATGATGGACCACCAGCGCGACCTTCGAGACGTCGCGGTGGCGGACCTGGGGGATACGCCGACCTTCGGGGCGTCGACGGAGATGGTTGACGGCGTGACGCACATGGCGGCGGATGTCGTCCGCGCGGGGAAGATTCCGATCGTCATCGGCGGTGAGCACAGCCTCGCACCGGCGGTCGTGCGGGCATTCCCGAAAGACATCGGCGTGATCGGAATCGACGCCCACCTCGACTTCCGCGACTCGTACCTGTCCGACAGGTGGTCGCACGCCTGCTCGGCGCGCCGGATCGCGGACCACGTCGGCGTCGAACACGTCGTCTACATCGGCGTGCGGTCGTACAGTCGGGAGGAACGGGAGGACCTCGAACGACTCGGTTTGACGTATGTGAGCGTCTTCGACGTCCACGAGAGAGGCATCGGTGCCGCGCTGGACCGGGCGCTGAAGGCGATCAACCGCGACAAGATCTACCTCACGATCGACATCGACGGCGTCGATCCGGCCTTCGCTCCGGCCGTCGGCAATCCGGAGCCGTTTGGGCTCGCACCCCTGCAAGTCAAGAAGCTCATCGGGATGCTCGCGCCGGACCTGGTCGGGATGGATCTGAACGAGGTGAGTCCCGCATGGGATTTCGGGCAAACGTCGTTGCTCGCCGCGCGCCTCATCCGGGAGGCGATCGTGGCGATTGGCGAGGCACGCGGGCACCTCGGATGAAGCGCCGGCCGCCCTCCCCGGACCCCGAACGTGGAAGACACTAGAACCTCGAAGGAAAAGGGCGCGACGAGCTCTGGTCGCCCGCGGGACCGCGGCCTCCCCCGATTCCCTCCCCCCTGTCCTCGGGGAACCCGGGCCCCACGAATCCCGGCCGCGCAAGCCCACCCGAAGGCGACGCAGGAAGAGCGGAACCGGAGCTCGTCCCAACCCGTGGTACGGGATAACACGCTCCGGGCATGAAGTTTGCGACAGACCGACGGCGTGCGCGAACGTTTATGTGCACTCGGCACGTAGGCGCCTTTCTCGATGCCATGGGCGACGGATGGAACGGCCCTCTGAACAAAGTCGACGCGTTCCGGTACGAAATTCCGCGGTCCTATAAGCCCGCCATGCGCACGAACGGCTTGGTGTTCATCGACGAATCAATGGTGCCGCAGCTCCGTCAGGACCAGGCGCCGGAGCAGGTGGCCAACGTCGCGACGATGCCCGGGATCCTCGGGGCCGCGATGGCCATGCCCGATATCCACTGGGGCTACGGATTCCCCATCGGCGGCGTCGCGGCTTTCGACTACAACGACGGTGTGATCTCGCCCGGCGGGATCGGTTACGATATCAATTGCGGCGTCCGGCTCATCCGGACGAATCTCCTCGCAGCCGATGTCCGTTCGAACCTCCGAGCGTTGACGGACGCGTGCTTCGAGAACGTCCCGAGCGGCGTGGGCGAAGGAGGCATCACGAAAGTGTCGCGGCAGGACCTCGCGAAGCTCGCGACGGAGGGCGCCGGCTGGTCGGTCGAGAAGGGATACGCCTGGTCCGACGACCCCGACCACATCGAGGCGCGCGGCTGCCTCGAGGACGCGGACTTCTCGAAAGTCGGCGAGCGAGCCATCGCGCGCGGGAAGGACCAGGTCGGCAGCCTCGGTGCCGGAAACCACTTCGTCGAGATCCAGAAGGTCGATCGGGTGGACGACGAACGCGCCGCGAAAGCTCTGGGGATCGAGGAGCCAGGCCAGGTATGCGTGATGGTCCACACAGGATCCCGCGGATTCGGCCACCAGATCGCCACGGACTACATCGAGGTGTGCGAACGGGTCGTGAAGCGGGAGAAGATTGAGTTGCCGGACCTCCAGCTCGCCTGCGCGCCGGTCGGCTCGAAGGAGGGGCTGGACTATTGGCGGGCCATGTGTTGCGGCGCAAATTTCGCTTGGAACAACCGCCAGCTCATTACGTACGGGGTACGGAACGCGTTCTCGAAGGTCCTCGGCCAATCAGCGGAAGCGCTCGGCATGGACATCGTCTACGATGTGTGCCACAACATCGGGAAAGTGGAGGATCACGTCATCGACGGCGCGCGACACAAGGTCGTCGTCCATCGGAAAGGAGCGACGCGCGCCTTCCCCGCTGGACACCCGGAGACTCCGGCCGAGTACAAGGCCGTCGGTCAGCCCGTCCTCATCCCGGGGGACATGGGCACGTACTCGTTCGTCCTCGTCGGCCTGCCGACGGCGATGGAGCGATCCTTCGGCTCGAGCTGCCACGGCGCCGGGCGCCAGATGTCGCGAAAGGCCGCGACTCGGAAGTACGATGCGAACGAGGTCGTGAAATCGCTCGACAAGCGCGGGATCTATCTCCGGGCGGCCTCGCGAGCTGGAATCGTCGAGGAAGCCCCCGGAGCCTACAAGAACGTCGAGGACGTCGTCCGGGTGGCGGAGGGAGCAGGACTGACGAAAATCGTTGCTCGGTTGGTCCCGCTCGGAGTCGTCAAAGGATGATCCTCACCCTCCAACCTGTCGGCCGGGTCGACCCATCCGTCCTCGAACGAATCGGATCCGAGCTTGCGCCGTTCGGGGAGGTGCGCATCGCGAGTCCGAAGCCCCTACCGAGCCGAGCCTTCGGTCTCGGTTCGAACCGGTACCGAGCGGCAACGTTCGGTCGGGTCTGCAGATCCTCGGATGGCGATCGCGTCATCGCGATCACGGACGTCGAGCTCAGCGACCCGGAGCTCGGACTGAGGTTGGTCTTCGGTCACGCGGACCTCCACGGGCGATGGGCGGTCGTCTCCCTGTCGCAGTTTGCGGGAGAGGGCAAGGACAAACTCGTCGAACGTGCCGTGAAGACGGCGGTCCACGAACTCGGACATACCCTGGGCCTCGGCCATCACGATGCGAATCCTCAATGCGTGATGTTCTTCTCCGAGAAACTCGCGGATACGGATCGGAAGAGCCGGGACTTCTGCAAGCCTTGCGCGGATTCGGCGAACCTTACCTTGTCGCTCCTACGAACGTGAAGCGAGCCGATATCTCGAAGCGGTCTCCGTAGCGCCGGGGCATCTCGGTCTCCAAGAAACGGAGCCCTCGCTCATACTCACCCGGAGGCAGGAGGTCGAAGGTCGAGAGGTACCGATGTCGTACGCGGTCGAGTTGCTCGGCCGTCGTAAGCCTTCGAACGTACGCGCGGTCGTCGACGATGGGGGCTCGAAAGCCCGCCGCCTCAAGCGCGTGGACGATCGCCGGAATCGGCGGGAACCGTTTTCGATCGATGGCTAGGAGGCTTGGAAAGGCCTCTTCCAAGATGCCGAGGCGACGCGTGGCCATGTCCGAGGTCGCGACGACGACTCGACGCGCCACCCGCGCGACGTCACGCAGGGCCGCGATATAGTCGCCGAGATGGTGGAGCACCATGACGACCATGGCGAGATCGAAGGTGTTTGCCCGGAACGGCAGGCGGTGGCCATCGCCCTCCACACACTCGAACGGACCCTTGGCGCGGGCGATCCGGAGCATGGCGTCCGAGGAATCGAAGGCCACGACGCGATTCGTCGTCGAGAGGAGCTGTGCAAATCGGCCGGTCCCGGCGCCGAGGTCCAGCACGCGCTCCCCGTCCCGCAGGCGTCCGACTTCGACGAGTCCGTGGAGCCAGAACTCGCGGTCCATCGCCTCGTCGGCCCGAACGCGATCGTAGTCCGCGGCATGTCGCGAATAGTCGACGGCCACAAACTTGCAAGAGGCGGGCGGCTTATCAGGCTAGCGGGGTCGGGCGATGACCATCGCGGAATTCAGCATCACGCCGATCGGGAAGGGCGTGAGCGTGGGGGAGTACGTGACGCGCTCCGTGGACATCGTGGACCGCAGCGGTCTCCCGTATCGCCTCAATCCCATGGGGACGGTCATCGAGGGTTCGTTCGACGAGATCCTCGCGCTCATCGCTCGCTGCCACAAGGCCGTCCTGGAGGACTGCGAACGCGTCTCGACGATCATCAAGATCGACGACCGCAAAGGTGCGTCGAAGCAACTCGAGGCGAAGGTCGCGGGAGTGGAGCGGCGCCTCGGCCGAAAGATCAGGACCTAGCGGGCGCTTTCCACAGGGAGAGTCCGATGGCCGCGACGGTGGCGGCCATCGCCCCAAAGGCGAACGTCGCGGCCCCGACGGGGAAGGTCGGTGTCGGCGCGAAGGCGATCCACAGGAGTCCGGCGACGACGCCGGACGCCAGCTTCACCGCCCCGACGCACGTGTGATACGCGCCCAGGACCGTGGCCTTGATGCTCGGTGGGGCGAAGTCGGCAACGAGCGCGCGCTGCGTTCCTTCCGCCATCCCGTAGCTCAGACCGTAGAGGACGAAGGCAAGGACCAAGGTGGCGAGGAGGTCCGAGAAAACGAGGAGGGTCGCCATGGCGATGAAAGCGACATATCCGGTCAGCACGACCGGCTTCCGTCCGACTCGATCGGACAAGATCCCCGCCGGGAACGCGTGAGCGGCGTACACGATGTTGTAGACCACGTACAGCAGGATGGCCACGGTCGTCCCATGAATCCCTGCACGCACGAGGAGAAACGCATATGAAAAATCCGCAAACGAGAAGATGCTGGCGATCCCGATGAACGTCCAAAGCGGCTTTGGAATCCCGCGGAAGGTGACTCGAAGGGGCTGCTTCGGAGTACGCTGACGGACCGGCTCGCGGACGAGGAAGACGATGAAGACGGAGATCACCGCAGGGATCGCGGCGAGGAGCAGGATGAGACGATAGTTCGGGATGCCAGGGGAGGCGGCGATCGTTGCCAACAGGACGAGCGTGATGATCGGACCGGCGATCGCCCCCGTCGTGTCCATGCTCCGGTGGAAGCCGAACGCCTTCCCGCGGGTCTCGGCGGGCGTGGACTCGGTCAAGAGCGCGTCCCGGGGCGCGTCCCGGACGCCCTTCCCGGTCCGCTCCACGATCCGCAACCCGAGGAACTCCGGCCAGCTCTGCGCGAACGGAAAGAGGACCTTCATCAACGTCGAGAGGGCGTAGCCCGCCCCGACGAAGCGCTTCCGCTTTCCGGCGGCGTCGGAGAACCGGCCCGAAAAGATCTTCATGAACGAGACGACGCCGTCCGCAAGCCCCTCCTGGATCCCGACGATGAGGACATTCGCGCCGAGGACCTGAATCAAGAAAAACGGGAGAATCGGCAAGATCATTTCGCTGCTGATGTCGGTGAAGAGGGACACGACCCCGAGGACGACGACGTTCGCGGTAAGGCCGTATGCGATGGATCGACGGGTACCGGCCATGGGCTCACGCCGAAGGCGGATGGAACAAGAACGCCACGGCCACTACGGCGTATACCATCACGAGCAATGCGCCCTCGTACCAGTTGCTTCGGCCATCCGAGACGACCGCCGCAACGACGGCCGTCGCCAAAGCCAACGACGCGAGTTCGAAGATTTCAAAGTCGAGCGTCATGACTTTCGCGGTCAGCAGAGAAACGAAGACGAGGATCGGCGCCACGAATAACGCGACCTGGGTTGTCGAGGTCGTCGCGACGGCGACGCTCAATTCCATCTTGTTTCTCCAGGCCATAAGGATCGCACTGCCGTGTTCCGCGGCATTCCCGACGATCGCCACGATGATGACTCCGACAAAGAGTTCGGTCAGGCCGAGGCTCTGCCGCGCCGTCTCCAGGGAGCCGACCAGGATCTCGCTCTCGACCGCGACCAGGACCGTCGAAGCGACGAGCACGCTCAGGGCGAACCGTTTCTCCCAGCGCGGCTTCTCGGAGACTTCCGTCACCGGATTGAAGATGTCCCGGTGCGTGCGCAGGGAAAAAAGGAGGCCGAACACGTAGGCCAGGAGCAGGATCCCGGCGATGCCCAGGCTCATCTCCTCCAAGGCCACGCCGGACCGAGTCCCTGTCGAGAGGACGTACAAGGCGGGCATTACGAGGCCGATGACCGCGACGACGAGCATCGTGATCTGAATTCCGGACGCCTCGCGGGAGAAGTGCTGCGTTTTGTATTTCACGCCCCCGGCGAGCATGCTCAACCCGAGGACGAGGAGAAGGTTCCCCACAATCGAACCGGTGAGCGACGCCTTCACGACCTCGGTCAGGCCGCGCGACAACGCAAAGACGGCGATGATCAGCTCCGTGGCGTTCCCGAATGTCGCGTTGAGGAGACCGCCCACCCCGGGGCCCGCGTGCTTGCCGAGTTCTTCGGTCGCGAGGCCGAGGAACCAGGCGAGCGGGACGATCGCGAGACCCGCGACCGCGAAGACGATGACGCCGGGACCAAGGAGCAGGTCGAGGATCCAGCTCAGTGGGACGAAGAGGCCCAACAGGAGGGCCCACGTGTACGCCCGCAGCGGTTCGAAGTCCATCGCGCCCCGAAATGTTCGATCGTTCTTAACTCCGCGGGCAACGTTTAACTAGCGTCGGCCGAATGCGCGCCCGATGATTTCTCCGGCGGAGATGCGCGTCCTCGATCGGAACGCCCAATACTTCGGCCTCTCGATCTTGGAACTGATGGAGAACGCCGGGAAAGCCGTGGCCGACGTCGCGCGGTCCGAATTCGGCGCAGCGGGAAAGAATGTCCTCGTCCTGTGCGGCACCGGGAACAACGGCGGGGACGGCCTCGTCGCGGCGCGGCACCTCGCGAACGAGGCGCGGGTCACGGTCCTCCTCGCCCGGTCTCCCGACCAGTTCGCGACGAAAGAAGCCGAGACGAATTTCGAACGGCTGCGAGACGTGCAGATCCTCGCGGGGCTCGATAAGAGCGAGGAAGCGATTGCCGGCGCAGACCTGCTCATCGACGCGCTCCTGGGAATCGGAGCGGAAGGCACAATTCGGGAGCCGTACGGGGCCCTGATCCTTCAGATGAACGCCTCCGGCAAGCCAATTCTCAGCATCGATGTGCCGAGCGGGATTGGGACCGAGCGTTCGGTGAAGCCGACAGCGACGGTCGCGCTCCACGACGTCAAAGAAGGCATGACCGCGGAGAACTCGGGACGCATCCACACCGCGGACATCGGGATTCCCGCGAAGATCGCGACGACGATCGGCCCCGGTGAATTCTTGCTGTACCCCGTCCCCAAGCCGACCAGTCACAAGGGTCAAAACGGCCGACTGCTCGTGATCGCCGGCGGCCCGTACACGGGCGCTCCCGCGCTCGTCGGATTCGGCGCTCTCGGCGTCGGCGGGGACTTGATCCACATCGCGACCCCGGCGCTGGCGGCGGCCGTCGTCGCCTCGTACTCGCCCATGTTCATCGTCCATCCGCTCGTCGGCCATCGGCTGCTCCGGGAGGACATCCGGCAAATCGCGGAGTTGTCGGCTCGCGCGGATGCCGTTGCGATTGGTCCCGGTCTCGGCGATGCATCCGGGACGCACGAGGCCGTGCGGGAAGTCGTGAAGACGCTGTCCCTTCCGATCGTCGTCGATGCGGACGCGATCCGCGCCGTCGGCGCGGATCCTCGGTGCCTCGCGGG
>VBLV01000051.1 GCA_005879045.1 Methanobacteriota archaeon
AACGGCGGGAGGAAGCGAGTCGAAGACAATCGTTGAATCGCGACGTACCGCGCCCCGCCTGTCGATCCTCACCTTTGCGATGGCTCCTCTCCATCAAACTATAAGCCGCCGTCTTCCTTCCCTGCGATCGTGGCCCAGAGACACGGAGGCCGGCGTAAGACTTCCGCGAAGATGGGCATTCTCGAGCAACTCGAAAAGGGCGTGGTCCTCGGCGATGGCGGCTACCTGCTCGAACTCGAGAAACGCGGCTACGTGCAACCGGGTCCTTTCACGCCCGAGGTCGTCGTCGAGCATCCGTCCGCGGTGACGGAGCTCCACCAGGAGTTCCTCGACGCGGGTGCCGAAGTCCTGCAGTCTCTCGCCTTCTACGCGAGCAAGGAGAAGCTCGCGACGGTCGGATACGCGAACAAGGTGCGCGACATCAACCGCGCCGCGGTCCGCCTCGCCCGCGAGGTCGCCGGCGATCGGGTGCTCGTCGCGGCGAACCTCAGCTTGACTTGGATGTACGATCCGAAGGACAAGCGCTCCGCGGACAAAGTGCGTCGTCTCTTCGACGAGCAACTCGAGGCCCAGCTCCAAGAGGCGCCGGACTTCGTGATCGCGGAGACGTTTTCCTGGCTGGGAGAGGCCCTGCTGGCCATGGAGCGGATCGAGAAGACGGGCATGCCGTCCATGGTCACGATGTCGTTCGACAAGGATCCGAAGTCGTACGACGGGCATTCGCCGGCGGAGTGTGCGCGCGCCTTGCGGGACGCCGGCGCCGACATCATCGGGGTGAATTGTCTGCGGAACCCGCTCCTGCTCCTCCCCCTCGCCCGGGAGATGCGCCAGGCCGTGTCCGGGTTCGTCGCATGCCAGCCGACGGCGTACAGCACCCCGCCGGACGTCCCGGACTTCACGGCGACGAAGGAGTTTCCGTTCGAGACGGAGACCCTCGTGCTGTCGCGCAAAGTGATGGGGGCCTTCGCCGCGGAGGCCCGGGCGGCGGGCATCAACTACATCGGCTCCTGCTGCGGCTCGATGCCCGTCCATGTGCGGGAGATGGCGCGCGCGCTCGGGAAGGCGCCCGTCGACCGGACGTGGCGCGTGGACTATGCGAAGCCGATGTCCGCGTACGAGTTCTACAAACACCGGACGTAGGGCGCTCGCGGCATACCTCTGCTTGGAGGTACGCAGTCAGTCCGTGTCAAGAGCGGTCCGATCGTGTTCCGACTCAGCGGAATCGGTTCCCGCAGAAGAAGCAGAACATGTTGTCCGCGCTGACCATCGTCCCGCAACTCGGGCAGCGCTTCTTGGCAGCCGTGGGCTGCACCACCGTCACCGGGGCAACCGGTTGGGCGGGTGGGATGGTCTGAACGGAGGTCGGCGGACTCGTGATCTGCGGCTCGATTCGCGGAGCGGCGGTTTGAACCGGAGGCGGGCCGGGTGGGGGCGCCGACGGCCGTACCGCTTGAACGTAGTAACTCGGCGGGTACAGCGTCTGCGGGCGGGCGAGTGCTCGACGGGCCCGGGCGGCGCGGCGCTGCGGGATGAACGCGACGACACCCGCCAGGACGAGGATGAACAACGCCAAATACAGTAGGTTCGAGGCGAGGAGTTGGTACAGGACGAAGAGGAAGTCGGGGACGCTCGAGGCCGTGACCGTATACTCGGGCGAGGAGAACGCGCTCCCGTTCACGGTCGCAACGACCTTGAAGTACAGGGAGCCCGCGCCCGAGGGCATCGAGAAGCCGTTCGCCGTGTACGACTGGTGCGTCTGGCCCGACTGGGCCGCTGTTGAATTGCTCAGCCGTCCGGAGACGGTTCCCCATACGACATGGGTGTCGGTCACGGAGAGCCCGGTCGGCCCGAGGATCGACCACGACACGCCGAACGTCGAACTGCTCGAGACCGACCGGGGGAATGAGTTCACCGAGATGAACGGTTGGCTCAGGGCATTGATCGCGTTCCAGACGTTCACGACGCCCCAGCCATAGTTCGTATTGTAGCCGCTGCCTACCGGCTGGACGGCCGTGCTGTTGAGGATGTTCCAGAGCTCGACGTTGGTCAGGCTCGGGTCGACGGACAGAAGCAGCGCGGCGGCGCCGCTCACGAAGGGCGTGGAGAAGGAGGTCCCTTGGAGGTAGTGGACGTTGTTTTGCTGGTTGTTGCCTCCGTTCAGCGTGACGATCCGGGTCCCCGGCGCGGAGATGTCCAGCCCGCTCCCATAGTTCGAGAAGGAGGCCCGACGCCCCGATTCATCGATCGCCGCAACGGATACGACGTTCGGAAGTCGTGCCGGGTAGTCGAGCGTCCCGACTCCGGCGTTCCCCGCGGCCGCGACGATGAGCGCGCCCTTGGACCACGCATAATTGACGGCGAGTTGGATGTCTGTCGGACCGATGAACGTCTCATTGGTCCCGAGGGAGAGGTTGATCACACGGGCGCCGCGGTCGGCGGCCCAGCGGATCGCCTGCGAGGTGTTGAACGAGGAACCTTGACCGTTGGGGCCCAGGGCCCGGACCGCGATGACGCTGATCTGGGCGGTGCCCGCGATTCCCTGACCGTTGTCCGTGATCGCGGCGATGACGCCGGCCACGCCCGTCCCATGGTAGACCTGTCCCGACGGGTCGACGTCCATCGGGTTCGAGTCGCCATCGACGAAGTCATGCCCATGCGTGCCGTCCGCCGAGTTCGTCCACATGTTCGCTTGAATGTCGGGCTGGGTCCACCAGACGCCGGTGTCGACGACGGCCACGAGGATCGAGCGGTCCCCGGGAGTCACGCTCCAGGCATTCGGAGCCCCAATCGATTGGAGGCCCCATTGGTCCACGAAGAACGGATCGCTGGGAGGGCCGAGCTCCGCGTGGACGGGGAAGTTCGTCACGATGGCGGCGGCCGTCGAAGTCGAGCCCGCCGCGGCGCCGGACACAAAGGAGCCGGCCATGACGAGGACCGCCATGAGAGCGGCAAGCCGCCGGGCGAGGGCGCTCAATCGGGCCGACAACAGGGGGAAGCCTCCGCGAATTCGAGGGCTGGACGCGCATATGAACCGCGCCCCCTCATAAACCTCTGCCCGTGATTGTCAGCGGTTGACATCGGTTGCATTCGTCAGAGGCGTTTCGCCAGTTCGGCGATCTTTGCACTGGCGCCGCCCTTGATGGGGGCCCCATGCCCCATGACGAGGTTCTCGAAATGGAACGTCGCGAGTTTCTTGATTGACTGGCGATGCTGCTTCGGGTCCACGTTGTACTTGTCCGGCATCGGCGCCAGGCCGCCCTCGTTGTTCAACGCGTCGCCGGCGATGCACAGCGAACGGGTCTCGTCGAGCAGCGACATGCTCCCGCGGGTGTGGCCGGGCGTGAGGATGACGCGGAGGCCATCGTGCGTTTGCCCGTCATCCAGCGGGACGTCCACCGGCGTGCCCGGGTGCGATTGGGGGCCCGACGGACCATCGTACACGCGTTTGCGGGAGATGAAGTCCGCTTCGACCCGGGAGGACGCCACCTTTGCCGGCGACCCGTGCTTGATCGCCGCGAGCCCGTTCACGTGATCCGGATGCGTGTGGGTGATGAAGATCGTCGAGAGGTCTCTCGGCTTCACTTTGATCTTCGCGAGGTAGTCGAGGATTTTCCCGCCGTCGGCGTCCGAGGACGTGTCGATGAGGACGAGGCGGTCGTCGACGAGCAAGGTGGTGGTCGCATACGTCTCGATGACATGCACGCCTTTCAGGAGTTCCATAGTCTCGCCGGCATGCGCAGCCCGTTCGCGGACTTATTCCTTTCGTGCGATTCGATGGGGATCCGCGGGCCGCGGCTGCACCGCAGCACCGCTACACGCGTCGGGTTCTTATGGTGCGCCGACCTTCCCATCGCGGGTGCGTGGATTGGCCCTCACGGATGTCCTGGCCCGTGTTGAAGCGGACGCGGGGAAGGCCTTGGAGATTCTCAAGGAGTACGTTCGATTTCCCACGATCTCGGCGCACAAGCGGGCCCAACCGGAGACCGCTGCCTTCGTCCGGCGTCTCTTGGCCGAGAACGGTTTCGAGGCGCGCGAATATCCGACGGATGGCGGACCGAACGTCGTCTTCGGCCAGATGATCGTCGACGAGCGCAGGCCGACGTTGCTCATGTACCAGCATTACGACGTCCAACCCGTCGACCCGCTGAACGAATGGAAGCGCGATCCGTTCGACCCTGCGATCGAAGAGGGCAAGTTCTGGGGCCGCGGTTGCGCGGATACGAAGGGCAACCTGATCATGCAGATCCTCGCGGTCCAAGCCTGGAATGGCGTCGAAGGCCGGCCGCCGATCAACCTGAAGTTCGTGGTCGAGGGCGAGGAGGAGGTCGGCAGTCCCCACTTTGGCTCCTTCGTCCGTGCGAACCAGGACATCCTGCACGCGGACGGCGCGACGATCGAGGGCGGCGACCATCTCCACGAGGGAACTCCGAAAATTGAGCTCGGATGCAAAGGCATCCTGTACGTCGAGATGACCAGCCGCACGGCGAAGGTCGACCAGCATTCGTCGTACGCGGCAATCGCTCCGAATCCGGCGTGGCGGCTCATCCACGCGCTCATGACCCTTCGAGACGCGAAGGGCCGGATCAAGGTGCCCGGGTGGTACAAGGACGCGCGCCGTCCGACCGCCCGCGAGCTGCGCTACTTGCAAGCGAGCGCGTTCAAGGCCGATGCGCTGAAAGAATTCTGGGGCGTCTCCGAGTTCGTCGGGGGCGGGAACGACTTCGAGGTGCTCCGCCGCCTCATCTATTCCCCGACGTGCACGATCTGCGGCTTCGTGAGCGGCTACATCGAACAGGGCACGAAGACGGTGAATCCCGCCGTGGCCAAGGCGAAGATCGACTTCCGCCTCGTGCCGAACATGAAGCAGGCGACCCAGTTCGAAAAGCTCCGGGATCATTTGATCGCGAAAGGCTTCGGGGACATCGAACTCTCTCCGGCGAAAGAGGCCTTGGAGGCGGCTGCGATTTCGCTGAGCGCTCGAGTCGTCAAAGCCGCGATCAAGGGATCGGTCGACGCATACGGACGCGAGCCGGAAGTGTGGCCGTGGTCTGCCGGGGCTTCGGCCCACGGATTCTTCAACGAGGTCGTCGGCGTGCCCTCGATCTCAGGGCCCGGTGTCTCATACGACGGGTCGAACTATCACGCGCCGAACGAACATTTCCGCATGGAAGACTTCGTTGGCGGCGCGAAGCACATGGCCGCGATGATGGCTCGTCTCTGAAGCGGATTTCGTCGGACCCGAGGCGCAATTCGGGTCGAACTCGGGTCGAATCTTGAGAAACAGGGAACGCACGCGCCGCCCTTTCCCAGGCCGGAGGAAGCCATGTTGATCAAACGACTGAGTCTCGTGATGCTCGCGTTCGTGACCTTCGTCGCCGTGTTGCCGCCGGCGCAAGCCGCACGCCCAGGGTTTGTCTTCCCGGATATCTGCTGTTACTACAACGGCGCCGTCGTGCGGACCGTCGTGCCTCCCGCCGCTTTCCCCAACGAAGGTCGGGACAACTTCTATGTGGTCATGGGCCAAGCGATTTTCGGCGTCGTCGGCGTCGCACCTGGGGCTCCGGGCTACCACGGGGGCCATTGGAAGTTCCACTCCGTGACTTGGAACGTCGCCGCCTATCCGCTCACCTCAGAGTCTGCGATATTGTCCGCCGCGGCCGCAGGGGACGTCACCGTCACGAGGAATGCCGCGAACGACTTCCTTTGCCCCATCCAACCCTAGACGACTGGACGCGGCTCCGAGGGGTAGCACTACCCCTCATCTCCTATTTTATCCTCTTTCTCGGGATGTAACCGAGACGCTCTTTATCCCACGTCGTGTCCTTTAACGCTCCGACATCTGTGAGCGCGGCACTCCGACAGCTTCTGTGGTATCTGATCGCAGGAACCCGAGGGGGCGTCAACCGAGCGAGAATCATCGAGGCGTTGCGCGAACGGCCTTACAACGCAAACCAGCTCAGCGCGGCGCTCGGACTCGATTACCGGACGGTCCGACATCACTTGGATCTCCTGCAGAAGAATGGTCTGATTACGCGCCCCACCGGGGACGCCTACGCCTCCCCTTATTTCCTGTCGCCCTATCTCGAAGGGAGCTACGCGATCTTCGAGGAAATTCGGAAGAGGCTCAAGCCGCCGGGCGGGCGATTCGGGTGAGATTGTGGAATATGTCCATGTGCCGCGATGCGTGAGAAGGGAATGCTCATGACGAGCGCTCTAATGATCGGAAGCATCGCCGTGGGTTGCGCGAACATTTCCCTCGCGGCGGCGCTGCTCACGGTTTATCGTGTGGTCTACGCAAAGACGAAAGCCCCTTTCAGCCTCGCCCTCGTGTTGTTCGCTTTGGCGTTCCTCGCGCAGAACGTCCTCATGGTCTACTCCCTCGTCACGATGATGGCCCTTGTGCCCGGCGGGCTGGACCCGTATCTCCTCGGGGTCGGAACGCTCGAAGCGGTCGGGCTCGGGGCGATGCTCTGGACCGCTACGCGCTAGGTCATCCGTGCCCCCCGGCGGCAAGAAGCAGGCTTACCCAGACAACCCTTTTATTCGCGGAGCGCGCCTTGTTGGTCGGAGGAGTGTGAGGCATGGCGGGAGAGGAACTCATCCTTGCGGCGGTACTTGCAATCATCTTGGTGCTCGTGATCTTGCGGGCCGCGATCAAGGTCGTGCGGGAGTACGAGCGCCTGGTGATCTTCCGTCTCGGGCGACTCTTTCCCACCCCGAAAGGGCCGGGGCTCACGGTGATCATCCCGATCTTCGATCGCCGGGTCCTGATCGACCTCCGGACCGTCGCGTTCGATGTGCCCCGGCAGCGCGTCGTGAGCCGCGACAACGTGTCCGTCGAAGTTGACGCCGTCGTGTACTATCGGGTCTACGATCCGCTGAAGGCGGTGACGGAGGTCCAGAACTACATTCAGGCGACGAACCTCCTCGCCCAGACGACCCTGCGGGACGTCCTCGGCCAGGTCGAGCTCGATGAGCTCCTCTCGAAGCGCGAGGAGTTGAGCAAGAGAATCCAGATCCTCCTGGACACCTCGACGGAGCCGTGGGGAATCAAGGTCTCCGCGGTCACCCTGCGGGACGTCTCGCTGCCGGACACGATGGTCCGAGCGATCGCGAAGCAGGCCGAGGCCGAGCGCGAGCGTCGCTCGCGGGTCATCATGGCCGAAGGCGAATTCCAGGCCGCGGAGAAGATGCGGGAAGCCGCCATGCTCTACGGCTCCGCGCCGTCCGCGATGCGCCTGCGGGAGCTGCAGACCCTCACGGAGATTGCGCGGGAGAAGAACATGATCGTCGTCACGAATACCACCGCGGCCGGGGACATCACGGGCGAGGTCGCGTCCCTGACGGCCGCCCTCGCGAGGAAAGGGGACAAGAAAGAGTGAGCTCGAGTTTGGCGAGATGGGCCCGCGTCGGCCTGATCTTGGCGTTCGCGACGATCGTCCTCGCCGCCGCGCTACCAGCGGCCCGAGCCCAGGGGCCGCGGATCCTCCTGGCCGTCGTCGATGGTGCGATCGACCGTTCCACGGTGGACTATCTCCAGGAGGCAATCGACGAGGCCCGCGGCGGGGGCTACGCGGCCCTCATGATCCGCTTCGACACGCCCGGGGGCGGGCTCGCCGAGACGGTGGCCCTCGCGGAGATGTTCAACAACGCCCGGGACGTGCCGATCCTCGGATGGGTCGGGCCGGTCGGCGCGCACGCGTGGAGCGCGGGGACGATCCTGCTCGTGTCAACGGACCTCGCGGCAATGGCCCCCGGCACGACGATCGGGTCGGTTCAACCCGTGGAGGTCGGTCCGGGCGGGATCGTGCCGGTCACAGACCCGAAGATCATCAACGCGGTGGTGACCGCGATCTACGAGGAGCTCGCTCTCCACAACCGCAGCACGGACCTCGCGGCGCGGTTCGTGGTCGACAACCTGAACCTCAATGCGACGCAGGCGCAGAGCCTCCGAGCGACGGAGCTGGTCGCCGCGAGTCCGCAGGAATTTGCGAGCCTGGCGGACGGACGCCGGGTGGTCGTGCAGAGCAACGCGACCGTGTACAAGGACTTCACCCTCCACACCGCCGGCGCCGAGATTGTGACGTTCAGCTCGTCCGCTCGAGTGCGACTCCTCGAAATCCTGTCGGACCCACTCGTTGCGTCCCTCCTGCTCATCCTCGGGATCTATCTCGTGATCTTCGGCATCTCCGCGCCGGGCCACGGGGCCGAGATCGCCGGGATCATCATCCTCCTCTTGGCCCTCATCGGGCTCGGATTCAGCGTCGATCCGATCGCCCTCCTGCTGTTCATCGTCGGAGTCATCCTGATCATCATCGAGATCAAGACGCCCGGATTCGGCGTGTTCGGGATCGGCGGGATCATCGCGATCGTCTTGGCGGCGGCGTTCCTCGCACCGTTGCGACCGCCGCGGTTCGTCGTCTCGCCGGACTATCAGATTTTCTTCCTAGCCTCCTTCCTTATCCCGACGGGTTTCTTCGGCGGATTCCTGTTGTTCGCGATGTTCAAGGTGCAGCAAATCCGGCGCCGCGCTCCGATTGTTGGGATGATGATTGGGCAACCCGCGACCGTGGTCGAGGGCCTCCGCCCCGGGGAGAAGGGCTACGTGCGGCACCGCGGGGAGCTCTGGCAGGCGACGGCGGCCGAGACCCTCTCGGCCGAGTCCAAAGTCTACATCCAAGGGGTTGACGGCATCGTCCTCCGAGTGTCGTCCGCGCCGCCGCCCGCGCCAGCATCCAGTCTTCTGCGTCGCCGCTTCGCGTTCCTCCTCCGTCGGAAAGCCGCGTGAGGTCCCAAACTCTTAAGGCCCGGCGGAGGTTCGCCCCGCCCAATGGACACGGACGTCAATCTGTGCAAGATCGACGACGTCCCGGACGGCGGGAAGAAGCACTTCGAGATCATGGGGTACGACATCCTCGTGGTGCGATTGGGTGACCGCTTCTTTTGCGTCGATGCCGCGTGCACGTACAAGTGGGCGATGCTCACCGACGGCCTGGTGGACCGCGAGAAGCTTTTGATCACATGCAAGGACTGCAACGGTTCGTGGGATCTCCAGACGGGCCAGCCGAAGGAACTGCCCGCGAAGTTCCCCCTTACCGCCTACCGGATCGAATCGGTCGCGGACGATCTGATCGTCACGTTCACGTATTGAGCCAGCCGATTTCGCGAGCTCGGAAGAAAAGCCTTATGTGCGCGCGGTTCCTCGCGACGGCCGTCCTCCAATTCCCGTGACGAACCGAGTCGGCCCGTTCGGCCTTGGCCCGCGTTCTCATCGAGCGTTGAGGCGGTGGCGACGATGGCCGACGACAAGGACCAGCAGTTCACGCGGATGTGGAACGAAGAGAACAAGTCGAAGCGAGCGAAGTTCCGGAACCTCATGAAGGCGAAGCTCGATGTGCTCCACGTCGAGGTGACGGAAGAAAACGCGCGCGCCTTCTGGAACGGCCGGCTCGCGGTTCGCCAGCCCGAGCGGATTTATCAGATGCCTGAACGGCCCGAAAGCCGAAGGCCTCCAAGACGCCGTTGATCGGACTCGCGCCGATCGGTGCGGGTCGCTGACCTAGAAACGAGCAGCGCTACCGCTGCTCAGCCAGAAAAATGAAAAGTCCTGGCCCAAGGGCCAGGGAAATGGTGAAGGTGAATCAGTACCGGCGTCGCCCGCGGTCCCGTCGGTCTCGGTCGCGCCCGCCGCTGCTACCGCCGCCACTGCGGTTGCCGCTGAAGGTCCCGAACTCGAACTGCCGGTCTCCGCCGCCACTGCGCTCACGTCGCTCGCCGCTGTAGCCACCGCTCCGGTAGCGCGGCTCGCGCTCGTATTCGACTGCGCTGACGTCGAGCGCCGTGTTGACGTTCTCGATCATCTGCTCCGACTTCGCCATCGTGCCGTACTTCCCGACGTTCAGTCGGATGTGCCCGCGCACGAGGGTGACGTAGCCGTTGTCGATGAGGAGCGTCTCGTCCTTGTGGACACTCCCGATCTGGTCGTTCCAGAGGGTCAGGAGGACGGTCCCGGTCTCGTCGCCAACCGACCTTGACCAAGACATTCACTTGCTTGGAGGCGGGGGTCAAGTCTTTGACTTTCGTCATTGCCTTGTCTTCCATGTTCTCACTTCTGCCGACACAAGACGCCAGAGTCGCAAAGGCCGGAAAAACCGTGTCCAGTCGAATTCAGACGTTGTGGGCTGATTGCCGCTTACGAGACCCTCCTATAAAAACATTCGGAAGCGGTGGAGTGCAACGTGCGACGCGACGCATCGCAGCGGGCCTCGAGCAAACTCCCTCGATGCCGGCACCATCTTTTTACCGCGACTCCACCTTCCTATGAGGGCTCATGCTCGTCGACGCCTTCGGACGCGAAGTCACGGACATCCGCGTGAGCGTCACGAAGCGATGCAACTTCGGTTGCATCTATTGTCATGATGAGGGCCTCGGTCCGATCTTGAAACCGCGGATGCCCCACGAGGACGAGATGTCCGTCGATGAGATCGAACGGCTCCTGCGCGTCGCACGGGAGTTCGGCATTCGATCCGTGAAGTTCACGGGAGGCGAGCCGCTTATTCGGTTGGACATGGAACAGATCATCGATCGTTCGGTCCGCCAGATTCCCGATGTCTCGATGACGACGAACGGGTCGATGCTCGCGAAACGGGCGGAGCCCCTCCGAGCCGCGGGGCTGAAGCGCGTGAACGTCTCGATTGACTCGCTCGATCCGGCCGCATTCCGCGACATCCGCAAAGGCGAGCTCGCGCCCGTCCTGCGTGGCATTCAGGAAGCGCTGCGAGTGGGCCTGAAGCCCGTCAAGCTCAACATGGTCGTGTTCAAGCAGACGCTCCCGCACATCCCTCGGATGATCGAGTACATCTCCGATGGGGACGGGCTCAAGCTCCAGCTCATACAGTTCATGCCGGAGCTCGTTGGTCAACAGGATTGGATGGTCGACATCGACGCGCTCAAGAAATGGCTCGAGGACCGCGCCGACAAAGTCCTCGTGCGCGAGATGCACCACCGTCGCATTTACATCTTCAACGGCGCGGAGGTCGAGGTCGTGGACCCCGTGTACAACGTGGAGTTCTGCATGAACTGCCACCGGATCCGCGTGACGCACCAGGGCGAGTTGAAGGGATGCCTGAACCGGAACGACGATCTGATCCCGACTCGCGGCCTCGATGACGATGGCTTGCGTGCGGCCTTCCGAAATGTCGTCGCGAACCGCGTACCGTACTACGGCGCATACGTCAAAGAGTTCCCGCGGCGAGATCCGCGGGCCGCCGTGCCGATCGAATTCCCGGGAGTCCCGGCGGGCTGAGCCTCCCGTCAGAATCCTCAAATAGCCCCGCGGAATGCGTCGCGCGCGTGAAAGTTTTCCGAGGCCTGGACGTCATCGCGGCCGAGTACAAGGCCACCGACCAGGTGCCCGCGAAGGCCCGCACGTTCACCGGATGGGATCAGTTTACCCTGTGGTTCGCCGCGGCTTCGTTGCCGGCCGCCTGGCTGTACGGCGGCTACATGACCGGCGCGTACGGACTCCCGGGGGCGTTCGCCCTCATCTTTCTCGTTTCTACCCTGACGTTCATCCCTTGGGCCCTCATCGGCTACATCGCCGCGGACAAGGGGGCCTCGTCAGTCTCCCTCCTTCGGCCGGCGTTTGGCTTGCGCGGGAGCAAGTTACCTTCCGTTTTCTA
>VBLV01000223.1:0-380 GCA_005879045.1 Methanobacteriota archaeon
AAGGTGGGCGCCGGGTTGCCCGGCGCACCGCGTTTGCGTTGCACCGATGAAAAATTGCCTGCGCGCTATTTGTAACCTCAGTCTCGAAAATCCGACCTGAGAGTACATTGTGCCGGAATTATTCCATCCGGGTAATTTCGAGTTTTGTTGCGGCGCTCGATATCCTTATCTACAACACGGATGTACGCAGAAAACAAGAGGGGCTTCCACGGCCATCGGATTCGTCCTGATCGACATCGAACCGACGCGGGAAAAGGAAGTTTATCAGAAGCTCACGAAAATCAAGGACATCGTCGAGCTGTATCCGCTGTTCGGGGAATACGACCTGATCGCGAAGGTCGAAGCGGATTCCTACGACGCGATCGGGAAGCTAGTCGTGT
>VBLV01000223.1:480-4921 GCA_005879045.1 Methanobacteriota archaeon
TAGGACTTCGTTCCTTCACCCTTCACGCGCCGGTCTCACTGCCACGGCCGACGATCCTTGACGACGCGTTGCCCTCTTGAACCAGGCCACAGTCGCCAGTAAAGTCGCCACTCGCCGTACGCGAGCACGAGGATGGCCGCGACGACCGGCGGCAGTACGATGACGTCCATCCCGGGGAACCACAAACGGAGCTGCACGGGCGCGAACAGGTCCAAGCCTAAACACGCGACCACGTAGAAACCTCGGATCATGTCCCCGAACACATACGCGACGACCGGGTGCCGACGGGCGAAACCGCTCTCGCTCGGACCGCTGGCCTCTGGCGCATCGACTTCTTCGGTGATCACAACGCGATTGTGAGGCTCTTCGTGATCGATGTCCGGACACTCCCCCGAAGCGCCTGGTTTGCATCCCGTCTATTCCGCGCGTGACCATAAAGCCGCTCTCGAACGGTCACCATTCGCACCACGGAGCTCCGCAGGCCGCACGTTCGCAACGTAGATTATGCCTCGCGGCAGGGCAATGTGCCAAAATCATCGTATATAGGGACCGACTTGACCGCCCTTCAGTCGGAGGAGGATTAGCGTGGAATCCTCGGAGCCTCAAGTCCAACCTGCGCCTTCTGAGCCATTAAGACCGGAAATTACGCCTGCGGCCGCAAAACCCCGAGGACGGAAAGTTCTCATCGTGCTCGTCGTCGTGGCGGTCCTCATCATCGCCGGGCTCGCGACCTTCTTCGTCCTGTACCTCGGATCGGGTTCGATCTTGGTGACGAGCAACAACCAGTTCATCCCGGCCGGCGAGCCCACGGCGTTCACCGCGACGGTGACGCCCCCGCCGTTCGTGAGCAGGACGGGCGTGCAATGGGACTTTGGCGACGGCAACAAACAGAGTTCGACGGGCGACACGATCGGTCACACGTATGCGAATCCAGGAAACTACTTCGTCCTCTCGACTGCGTCCCTGAGTAACGGAAAGACCGTCGACAATGCGCAAGGCCTGTTCCCCGTGCAGGTCGGCGCCGCACCCGTGACGAACCCGAATCCGCTCGGGACGACTACTTCTCTCGGGGCCCTTACATTCAACAAAACTCAGTCTTCACCCGGCACGCCCTTCATTGGAGTCGGGGGGCACATCGCCTTCGTCGGTGCGGTCGCCCAGCCACCGGATTTCGCGTTCGATGACCTCGTCGACCCGGTCGCGAATTCTTGGGTGAACTACACGTGGCAAGTCACGAAGCTCACCCTCGACTTCGGCGACGGTTCGGGTCCGGTGACGAATAACTCTCGGGTCGATGACCCGACGACGAATGCGTTGGTCGCGGATCCGTACATGGTCTCGCATACCTACAATTCCGGGGGCATTCACAGCGCGTCCCTGACCGTCACGACGGGAAACTTCTCGGCGGCGCAGACGAACTCGACTCCGGCGCAACCGGTCCTGACGGCAACGGGACAGACGCAGACGACGGTCGTGGGGTTGACCGTGGCCGTTGGCTCGTACCGCGAGATCACGTATTCCGGGAATGTGATCAAGCCGGGAATCATCACGAACATGGAGGCCGTGACCGGCGGATATACGACGCTGGACCCGGCCCTTGACTACGAATCCACGGGTTTCGAGGTCATCTCGAACATCTATGAGACGCTGATCGCGTACAACGGCACCTCGACCGAATCGTTCGTCCCGGTCGTCTCCGATGTGATTCCTACAGTGGCGAACGGGAGAGTCTCGCCGGACTTCATGAACTACACGTTCCACATTCGCCCCGGACTCAAGTTCTCGAACGGGGACGGCATCACGGCCTGGGACGTGAAGTACTCGATCAGCCGCACGATGCTGTTCAACTCCGGCTCGCCGTTCCCGCCCGGATGGATTATTTCCCAATTCTTCGTCCCGGGGACGTTCATCGCGGGACTCACGACTCCACCCGGCTGCGACCTCAGCACTCCTGGGTGCTCGCTGGACGCCGCTCAGACCTTCAGTGTTGTCGATGGCGCCATCTCTGTGGACAACGCAAGCCAAACGGTGACGTTCCACCTGATCAGCCCCGCGCCGCCTCTCCTCTTCTACCAGGTCGTCGCAGATCCGCTGGGCGCGGCGATCATGGACCACGCGTGGCTCGAGGCGACCGGTCCGAAACTCGTGTGGAACCCCGCCGGATTCATCGACTACGAGAAGTACAGCGCGCTCCAGAACTACGTGCCCGCCTGGCGCAACGGCGCCGTCGGCTCGGGCCCGTTCATGATCGATTACGTGGCGAACCCGGACTCGGTCGTGCTGAAGCCGAACCCCGGGTTCCAGGTGCTGCCTGGCGTACCGGCGGCGACCGTCAGCAAGATCGTGCTCCAGTACGTTGCGGATGCATCCACACGGGAGCTGTCCCTCGAGTCCGGCCAGGCGGACATCGCCGGGATTCCGAGTGCTCACTTCGACGTCGCGAAGCGCCTTTCGGGCCAGGGACTGATCAAAATCCAGTTCAACCCGACGCTGAACATGTTCTGGTGGAACTTCAATCTGGAGATCTATCAGTCGACGATTGGTCCGAACCCGAATCCATACGGGAACGAGGTACCGCCGAACTTTTTCGTTGACCTGAACATGCGGAAGGCGTTCGCATATGCCTTCAACTACGGCCAATATTACGACCAGATTTTGGGCAACAAGAAGTTCAATGCGACGTTTGGATTGCCCTTCAACGGCATCATCCCTAAGGGCATGATTGGCTATCAAGACCTGTCGTCCCTCAATGTCTTCGACATGAGCCTGGCGCATACGTACTACAACCAGACCGCATGGGTCCGAGACCACGGTTGGGCGACCTCGGGCTTCAAGATTTCAATCAACGTCGAGACCGCGGATATCGTGAATCGAGCCGCGGCCAGCGCTTGGGCCCAGAATATCGAACAGCTCGCGCCTGGCATCACGGTCCTGATCAAGCCCATCTCGTTCGAGGAGATGATCGTCAACTCGGTGCCGCACCAGAACCCGATGGGGATCTACTACCTCGGGTGGCTCGCGGATTATCCGTTCCCGACCGACTACACCCTGCCGATGCTGCTCCCCGCGGACAGCCCCGTGACGTCTTCGACACCCGATGGCGGAACGTACCCGAACGCGAACGGGTACAACATCCAATATCTGGCTGCGGACCCGAACGGGACCGACCAGGTAGCGGACTCGACGAACATCCGGAACTGGATCCTAGACAGCATCAGCGCGCCGAACGCGACGAACGTGAACCAGGTCGTGATCGACTCGCAGCAGGCGCAACAGGCCTTCGCCAATCTGTGGTACTACGTGCCAGCGTTCCAGCAATACACGTTCTTCACATTCCGGACCTGGATTACCGGCATGGACAACGAGCTGAACCCGACGCTGGGCGGGACCGATCTGCTGTACAACCTGATCACGAAGCCGAGTACGACCACGACGAGCGGCTCCCCGAGCGGGTACTTCGTCGCGACGGGGGTACCGTTCTCCGTTGACGCGACTGCGGCGACGCTCTCCCGGGTGGCTCTCGTACCGTTCGGCGGTCGAACGTTCGAGCGCGGATGGCAGCGGTAGACTTGCGGTGTCGTGCTTCAGCGAGTGGCGTGCCGGTGGGCTCCGAACCGCCGGAGGGGAACAGCGAGTGCCGAGGAAGGCTGTGGGGCTCCAGGTCCGATGCGTTCGCTCGGTCTCGAGTTCCCAATAGAAACCTCGGGAATCGGGAAAAATCCTTTAGGCCACGCCCCCTCACTAGGTCGGATCGAAGATGCGCCTGATTCTCTACATCGTGCGCAGGCTTCTCATCCTCATCCCGACGCTCCTCGGCGTGACGATCATCACGTTTACACTTAGTCACGCGTTCGGCCCGAACCTCGCGATTGCGGTCTACTGCACGCCGAAACTGGGTGCCTGCGACATCAACAACCCGCTCCTGCAGCCGATCGTGCAGCAGTTCCACCTGCGGGATCCCATCCCTGTTCAATATGTCTACTACATGCAGGGGCTCCTGAGCGGAGACTGGGGATACACGACCTCCGCCATCAAGGGCGGTATGCCCGTGACGCAGGCGATTTCCATTTTCTTCCCGCAAACGGTTGAACTCGCGGTTGCAGGAACCGCGTTCGCCACTTTGATTGGGGTACCCACAGGGACCGTCTCGGCGTTGCGAAAAGATAGGTTGCCCGACCATGCGACGCGTATCTTTGCCCTAATCGGATATTCGATTCCATTCTTCTGGCTCGCCCTCCTCCTGCAGATGCTGGCGATCTCGCTCCTCCCCGGATGGGAAATCACCGGTGGATACAGCCCGAGCTCCATCAGTCCGTCCACGGAACCATGGGCCTTTGTCAACCTCGGGGGGACGTACCAGTTGTTCTCCCAGCCCACTCACTTCCTGGTCCTTGATGCGGCGCTCCACGGATCGTGGGCGGTCTTCATGGACGCCCTGAGA
>VBLV01000223.1:4942-9332 GCA_005879045.1 Methanobacteriota archaeon
CCGCTACGCTCACGATCGGGATCCTCGGCGTGATCCTGCGCATGGTGCGATCCGGGATGGTTGACTCGATGAACCAGGACTACGTCCGCACCGCCTGGGCGAAGGGATTACCGGACTGGGTCGTCACGAGGACGCACATCCGCCGGAACGCGCTCCTCCCGGCCGCGACGGTCATCGGCCTGCTCTTCGCCGGCCTCCTCGGCGGCGTCGTGCTCGTCGAGGACGTATTCGCTTGGCCCGGCATCGGCTACTGGGCCACCCAGGCGATCCTCGGATTCGACGCCGGCGGGATCATGGGGACGACGCTAATTTTCGCCCTCTTCCTCGTCTTGATTAACTTGGCAGCGGATGTGATCTACGCGTATCTGGATCCTCGAATCAGTTTGTGAGGTCCGACCATGAGCACGGTCACGGTGCGTCGGGGGGAGACCGCCGGATTCGACATGTCCGGCTGGCGTCGCCGGTTGCGGGAATATTGGCTCATGCTCCGCCTCCTAATGAAGAGCCCGCCCGCCGCGGCCGGTCTGATCATCGTGCTGGGCTATCTCGGCATCGTGATCTACGACCAGTTCTTCGTGGCGCACAATGACATCATGCTCCCGAATTTCTCCGACCCGTTTCCGAAGGCGCCGTTCTGGTGGCCCGGAGGGACGGCGGCGGGCGGCTGGATGGGGACCACGTACCCCGGGATCGACTTGGGCGACGCGGTCCTGAAAGCGATTCGCATCGACCTGATGTACTCTACTTTTGTCGTTCTCTCGGGCGCGGCGGTCGGAAGTCTGATCGGGGTGTTCGCCGGGTTTCGCGGAGGGTTCTTTGACGAGGCGCTGATGCGAGTCACCGATGTCACGTACTCGATTCCGTTTCTCGTGTTCGCGATTGCGGTCGCATTCGCCCTGAACAAGAGGGACTTTCTCACGATCAACTTCATCCTCCTCATCCTCTGGTGGCCTCCCTACGCGCGCCTCGTCCGGGCGCAGTCGCTCTCCGTGAAGGAACTCAAGTTTGTAGAAGCAGCCCGTGCCGCCGGCGCGTCGGACGCACGGATCATGATCCGGCATGTGCTTCCGAACACGCTGGCACCCGTGTTCGTTCAGATCTCGCTGGACCTCGGCGTCGTCACCCAGATCTTCGCGGCACTCGAGTTCATCGGCTTCAACGCGGGCAACCTCTTCCTCCCGGAATTGGGCAACCTGATCAACATCGGATGGACGATCGGTTTCCGGGAGAACCCCTGGACGATCTTAGTCCCGGGGATCGCCCTGCTTATCTTCACGGTCGGGGTCAACCTCCTCGGTGACGGCCTTCGCGACGTCCTCGATCCGCGTGCCCGGAGGTAGCGCGTGGAGCCAATCCTGGTCGTCCGAGGTTTGAAGACGGAGTTCTCGACGTCTCACGGGATTCTCCGCGCGGTCGACGAGGTCGACCTCGAGATCGGGAAAGGCGAGGTGCTCGGGCTCGTCGGCGAATCGGGCTGTGGCAAGACCGTCACGGCGCTTTCGATCATGTACCTGCTTCAGCAACCGCCGGGGCGAATCGCCGGCGGTGAAATTTGGTTCCGAGGCCTCAACCTCCTCGCCGGGAGCGAGGATGACATCCGCGTCGTACCGCGGACGAATGCCCCGCCTAAGTTTCTGCCGTCGGACCCGCTGTTGAAGAAGCACCGGGCCCGGATGAACCGGGTCCGAGGACGGGGCATGTCGATGATCTTCCAGGAGCCGATGTCCTCCCTGAACCCCGTCCTCCGAGTCGGATATCAGGTCGCCGAAGTGCTGATGTTCCAGCGCCGACAGGAGATTTGCGACCGCCTGCTCTCACGCCAAGACCTGACGGACCAAGATCTCGACTTGTTCCGCCAGGCGGTGGCCACCGGAGATGCGTCGGAGCGAGAGCGCCTGGTCGCCGACTTCTGCGTCCGGACCGGACTGCGGCCGGACAAGGTCCACGCCCTGATTGACGCGTCGGGGTTGCCGGTCGAGGAACGGGTTGCTCGAGTCCAGCGGTTCGCGGGTCGACGCCGGCAAGGGGTCGGGTGGTGGCTCCGGTTCCTGAAGCGCCTCGATGCCATGGAGGAAACCCACTACACGCGCGAGTGGGAACGACTGTCGAGGCTCTCCCTGGGTCAACCGGCAGTGGATCTGTTCGATCCGGCGAGGAACCCGCGAGCCAAGGGCTTGCCTCCGCTCGCGACCGTTTCGCCGCGCCCGGATGCCCTCCGTCTCTACTTCCGATCCGCGGGCGGTTCGGGGAGCGACCGGAGGAGGGGAGAGCTCCTCATGCCGTCCGAGGATCTTCGGGCCCGCGTGGAGGCGCTCCTTCGAGAGAGCGCCTCCGGGCCATTCGGCGCGATCTTCGCCATTGTGAAATCTGTCGCGCTCGAGAAGGACGCGATTGAACTACGGTTCCGGGATCCGGCGACGGACTTGTTCCGGACGGAGACCGAGCTTTGGTCGCGACGGTTGCTGTACCGAATCGTCACCTCGATCCCGGTCGTCCGCTCGGTCCTAGACCGACCGATCGAGGAAGAAGCTCGGCGACATGTGGTCGAGCTCTTCCGACGCGTCCGGATTTCGGAGCCGACGAAGGTCTACGACGCGTACCCGCACGAGCTCAGCGGAGGGATGCAACAGCGCGTGATGATCGCCATGGCGCTCGCGGGGGAGCCGGCCCTAATGATCGCCGACGAACCGACGACGGCCCTCGACGTGACGACGCAGGCGCAAATCCTCGGGCTCCTCAAAGACCTGCGGAAACGAATCGATTCCGCGATCCTCTACATCACGCACGACCTTGTACGCCGGGAAAATCGTCGAGGACGCTCCCGTGGCGGATCTCTTCGCGAACCCCCTTCATCCGTACACGCAGGGCCTTCTCCAATCGATCGTGTCGACGGAGAGCCCGAAGCTCGAGCCGGGAGCCCCGCTCCCCACGATTCCGGGAGTCGTCCCCGATCTGTTGACGCCGCCACCGGGCTGCCGTTTCCACCCCCGATGCGCCTTCGCCTTCGATCGGTGTCGGGTCGAGGAGCCCAAGCTCCTCTCCCACGGTCCGAATCGAAGGGTTGCCTGCCATCTCTATGCGGAGGAGGTGGCGAGTGGCGCGACCTAGCAGGGACCGGAACGAAATTCTGCTGGCCGCCCGAGGCCTGAAGAAACACTTTCCCGTGAAAGGCGGACTCCTTCAACGGGCGATTGCGACCGTCCGCGCCGTCGATGGCGTCGACCTCGTGATTCGCCGCGGGGAAACGGTCGCGCTGGTCGGCGAGTCCGGTTGCGGGAAGACCACCTTCGGGCGCCTCCTGTTGCGCCTCATCGAGCCCACGGAAGGCGATGTCCTCTTCAACGTGCCCGTCGAGGTCTTCGAGCGCCTGCGCACGAGTGGCCGCGATTCCCTCCGTGACGACGGGAAGACGAAGGATCTGCTCCGCCAGTACTCGATGACCCGGCTGCGCCGCAGGTCGATGAAGGCGCTCCGCCGTTTCATGCAGCCCGTCTTCCAAGACCCGTTCACCTCGCTGGATCCTCGCCTGCTCGTCAAGGACATCGTCGCCGAGCCGCTCCTGGTCAGCGGTCTTGCGACCCGTCCGGAGGCGTACGAACAGAGTGCCCGTCTGCTGCAAGAGGTCGGCCTGCGACCCGAGCACCTGTACCGCTTCCCGCACGAGTTCTCCGGAGGCCAGCGTCAGCGCATCGCGATCGCCCGCGCCCTCGCGCCGGAACCGGAGTTCCTGCTCCTCGACGAACCCACGAGCGCCCTCGATGTGTCTGTCCAAGCACAGATCCTGAACCTCCTCAAGGACATTCAGCAACGGCAGAACCTCACGTACCTCCTCATCACGCACAACTTCAGCGTGGTCCGGCACATGGCGGACCGTGTCGCGGTCATGTACCTCGGCCGGATCCTCGAGAGGACGCGAACGGCCGAGCTGTTCGCCAATCCAATGCACCCGTACACGAAGGCGCTCCTCTCCGCCGTCCCCGTCCCCGATCCGAAGCGACGGCGGGAACGAATCATCCTTCCCGGAGACGTTCCGAGTCCCATCGCTCCCCCCGCGGGTTGCCGGTTCCACACGCGTTGCAACGTCGTCCTTCCGCATTGCGGCTGGAGTCCGAGGGATGTGGCGGCGACCGCGGCATACTTGTTCGATCCGTCTCGGAATCCGGAAGCGTCGGATCTCCCGCCACTCGAGGAAGTGACGATTCGCGGGGACGAGGTCCTCCTCCTTCGTTACCGCGAGCCGGCCACCGAATCGCATCGACTGCGCGTGGAGGCGCTCGTGAGAGCACGATCGTCGCGGCCCGATGGAATCGCGTTCCGTGCGATCTCGCGGGTCGGACTCGACACCGGCCGCGTCGTCCTCGAGTTCCTACCGCCGCTGGAGCCGGAACTC
>VBLV01000052.1 GCA_005879045.1 Methanobacteriota archaeon
CAAACATGTGTTCTGCGAGACTCCGGTCGCGCTCACGCTGCGGGACGCGGACGCGATGATCGACGCGGCGCGTGGGAACCGTCGGATCTTGATGGTCGCGCAGGTGATGCGGTTCGTCGCCGATTACCAGCGCGCGCACCAGGAGGCCGTATCCGGGAAGCTCGGGAAACCTCGCGTTGTCGTGGCTCGGCGCCTCGCCCGGCCGTATTGGTCCGCGAAACGACCTCGGCCGTTCCGCGTCTACGGCGAACCGATCGTCGAGCTCTCGATCCACGATTTCGACGTCGCGAACTGGATCTTGGGCCGACCGCGCTCTGTCCTGGCGGCCGGCGTATCCGGTTCAACCGGGGTGACGGAGCATGCGATGGTCGCGGTGGAGTATCGAGGCGGGGGCGCCTTCGTCGAGGGATCCGCGATGATGCCGCCGGGCTTTCCGTTCACGACCGCCCTCCGAGTTCAGTGCGACGCCGGCGCCTTCGACCACGTGACCGAGTTCCGGGGAGGGCCGATCCCCAAGACGCGGTCGGTCCGCACCACGGAACGTGGACTCGAGAACGTCCCCGTTCGCGGGCATGATCCGTACACGGAGGAGTGCCGTCACTTCGTCCGGGCCGTGCACCGCAAGGCGGACGCGAAACTCCTGAGCCCGGACGCCGAACGGGACGCCCTGCGGATCGCCCTCGCGGCCCGGGAGAGCATCCGCAACGGACGCGAGATCGACCTTCCGACTTAGGCCGGGCGGCGCCGCTCACCGGTGCGCAAAGTACGCCCGCACCTCGGCCTTGCTCACGTGATCGATCCGCGCGAAGCCCACGCGCTCGAACTGCACGACGTCATCGACCTTGAGAGTCGCGACAAGGGGTTCGCCGAGGCCGCGTCTAGTCTCCGGTGTGGGCGAATCGGTTGCGTCCGGCAGGAGGAGATGGACATTCACCCCGTGCGTGACCCACTGGATCTT
Source organism: Methanobacteriota archaeon (assembly GCA_005879045.1). Taxonomy (GTDB): domain Archaea; phylum Thermoplasmatota; class Thermoplasmata; order RBG-16-68-12; family RBG-16-68-12; genus RBG-16-68-12. The sequence continues at coordinate 959 of VBLV01000052.1, forward strand.
CGGGATCTCCTTGTTCGGCATCGAGACGAATCGGGCGCGGTGGTCCAGGACGACGTTGCAGAAGTCCTTCAACCGCACCTCCTTCCCACGGAACTTCTCGAAGTCCTCGCGGGCCACCTGGACCTTCGGACCTGCGGGGATCTCGCGCACGCCGCGACCCGGGAAATCGGGGTGGAGCGGCGCCTTCACGCGCTCGATCGGTGGAAGTCCGTCGATCTCGACCGCGACGGGATCGGGGACGAAGAAGTAGCGGTTCGCGTCTTTGTCGATCAATTTGCGGTTCTCCGCGTACAGCGTCTCGGCGGGCACCTCGATGTCGTTCAGACTCAGGCCGAAGGAGAGCACGAACTCCCGGAGGGCCGCGGGCCGGATGCCCCGTCGGCGCAACGACTGCAAGGACCAGGTCCGGGGGTCGTCGATACCGGTCAGGCGGCCCGCCGCGATCTCCTTCCGGTATCGTGACTTCGAGAGCTCGAGGTCCTTGAACCGCAAGATCCCGAAGTGCACGAACCGCGGGCGGCGTTTGACCTGGAGGATGTCCCAGATGCGGGTCTCCATCAGGTCCTCCATCACGAGGTCTTTTCCCCGCAGGACGTGCGTCACGCCCAGCAAGGCGTCGTCGACGGCCCAGGAGAACTCGAGCATCGGCCACACCCGGTAGCGCGTGCCGACGCGCGGGTGTTCCCGCACCGCGACGCGGAACAGGACCCGGTCCCGGAACGCCGGATTCGGATGGGCCATGTCCGTCTTGAGCCGCACGACGGCCTCGCCTTCGCCGTACTCCCCGGCGAGCATCGCCTTCCACATCGCGATCGTCTCGTCGACGTCCTGGATGCGGTGCACGCAGGCGCGCATCGCCTCGCGGTTCTTCCGCAGCGTCTCGGCATCGCACTCGCACACGTACGCCTCGCCGGTCGCGAGGAGCTTCTCGGCCCACTCATAGTGCAACGGGATGCGGTCGCTCTTGTACAGGACCTCGTCGTACTCGACGCCGGCCCAGTCGAGGCCCTCCTTCACCTGGTCGAACGCCTCGGGGAGGAGCGGCTTGTCCTCGGATCCGATCGTGTCGTCGAAGACGAGCAGCAGCCGGCCATGGTATCGCTTCGCGTATGCGTCGTTCAGGACGAACGCGCGGGCGTTGCCGATGTGCAGCGGGCCGCTGGGATATGGCGCGAGACGGAGGACGACTTTCCCATCGATGGCGTCCGGGAGCGGCGGGAGTTCTTTCGGTCCGACGTCGTGTCGGATTTTCTCCAGGAGCTCGGGGGCGACCGCCGCGAGCTCCGCCCGCTGTGTGTCGAGGCCGAGCTCGTTCACGTCCGCGACGACGCGTTCCACAAGGGCCGCGGCTTCCTGCGCCCGCGCTCGGAGGGATGGGTCCTCGGCGAGCATCTTCCCGAGGACGGCCTTCGGGTCCGCCTTGCCTCCGTGCAGGACCGCATTCTGCAACGCGAATTTTCGGGCGGATTCCAAGGCCACGTCGCGGCGAACTTCCTCGGTCTATTAAGTCTTCTCGAAGAGTACGCCGGTGCCGGATGCGGGATTCGAGAGCAAAATCCCATGGAGTGGCCGATCCAAACACCGCTTCCCGTGAAGCCGAAGCGATCCGCGGTTGCTCCGGGCAACGTCGAGCTCTTCACATCGCTCTTCGTCGTCTTGAAATCGAATCTTGGCGCTTGAGGCGTGACTGAAGTATCAACATTGATACTGATTTCCTCCGAGAAACGTCGCTCTGGAAACCATTTTGCTCGCAGAATCACATCGCGCTCTCGTGGGCCGGAGAGGGGCGAAGGTATCCCTTCGACAACGGGCGGGGCTGGCGTCCGCGGTGTGGGCGGTCGCGTTCAGCCTCCTCGCGGTGGCGGCCGCGACGCCGACAGGCCCGACCGCGATGCTCTCGGTCGACGACCTCGCGCCGGCCGTCGGCCATATCGTGCACTTCGACGCATCGGCCAGCATCCCCCACGATCAAGGCAAAGGCCGAATCGTCTCGTACGAGTTCGACTTCGGAGACGGCAACCACACCCGCGAGCAGTCGTCCCCCTTCGCCCGCCATCCGTACTCGTTCGTCGGCATGAAACGAGCGACGGTGCAGGTCGAGGACGCGCGCGGGAACGAGGACAGCGCGTCGGTGCGCATCGATGTGCGGCCGGAGTCCCCGCCAACCGGAGCTCCGGATCTCACGCCGGCTTCGGCGTCCACGATCCCGGCGCAACCCATCGAGGGCCAGATCGCGATCGTCTCGATCATCCTCACGAACCACGGGAATGCCACCGCGGAAGGAGCGACGATCGACGCGACGGATCAGCGTCCGAACGGAACCGTCGTTTTCATTGGGACGACATCGCTCTCGGCACCGCTCGAGCCGGAAGCCTCCGTCGTCGTGTATTCGTCGACCTTCGTGGCCATCGAGGTCGGGAATCACTCGTTGCAAATCGTCGTCGGCAACGTGACGCCCGCAGAGACAGACATCGAAGACAACACGCTCACGATCAAAATGACGGTGCTCCCGGTCACGGGGCCCCCGCCCGGAGGCACGCCCGACCTGGCGCCGGAATCCGCCGTCACGATCCCGACTCAACCCGTCGAAGGCGAGAGCGTGAGCCTGTCGATCACGGTCGTGAACCGAGGCAGTGTGCCGGCGGATGCCGCCATCATCGAGATCTCGGACGTCCGGCCGAACGGGACAATCGTTTCGATCGGGACCTCGGTGTTGTCGACCCCGTTGGATCCCGGAGGCTCCGTCGTCGCCGATTCTCCGTCCTTCGTCGCGGCCGGCGTCGGCGATCACCGGTTGCAGATCGACATTCAGAGCGTCACACCCGCGGAGGCGGACGTGGAGGACAACAGCCTGACGATCGGCATGACGGTCCTCCCGGCGACGGGACCGCCGCCTCCTCCGAATGAAGGTGGCTTCTCCTTGGAGACGGCGCTCCTCGCGGGCGGCTTGGCAGCGGCCGCGGTCGCCGCGGTTCTGGTGGCGACCTGGCTGTTGCTGACACCGCGCGAGCCCGAACCCCTCGAACCCCCGCCTCCCGAGCCGCCGGACGACTCGCCCCCGCCGATCCGGCCGCCGTAGTCTCGAGCGCGCGACACCCGCGCGTCCGGCGATCCCCGCAACGACTAAGAGACGTCCCGCCTTCGGTCGCGACGGCGAGACCATGGCGATTCGCGATTGGCTTGCGGCCTTTTCGAAGGACGTCGTCGAAGTCCAAGAGCCCGTGGCCACCGACCTCGAGGCCACGCGGTTCCTCCTGCGTCATCCGCGGCAGCCCGTGCACCTCCGGAACCTCCAGGGTGGCGAGGCGGTCGGAAATCTCTGGTCCACTCGGGACCGCGTCGCGGCCGCGCTTCGAGTTTCGAATGCGGATCTCCTCCCGAAGTTGATGGAGGCGCAGGCGCATCCGAAAGACGCGCGCGTCGTGGCCCGTGCGGACTTCATGCGCCACGAGACGACGGACGTCGACCTGAGGGAACTCCCGATCCCGAAGCTCTTCCCGAAGGACGCGGGCCGGTACGTCACCGCGGGCGTCTGGGTCGCCGAGTGGGAGGGCGCGCGGAACCTCTCGTTCCATCGCATCCTCGTCCTGGGCGCGGATCGGGGCGCGTGCCGCATCGTCCCCCGGCACCTGCGTCACATGTACGACGAGGCGATGAAGGCCGGCGGGGAGCTCAAGGTCGCCGTCTGCATCGGCCTCGACCCATGGAATCTCCTGGCGGGCGGGACGTCCGTCGAGTACGGCGTCGACGAAAGTCGGATCGCCTCCGCGCTCACCCAATCGTGTCTCGGCAAGCCCGTCGACATGGTCCGGATCAAGAACGGCCTCACGGTGCCCGGCGAGGCCGAATACGTGCTCGAGGGCCGCCTCATCCACGAGGTGCACGACGAAGGACCGTTCGTCGATGCCGTCCGCACGTACGACCGCGTGCGGAAGGAACCGGTCCTCGTCGTCGACCGGATCTACCATCGCGACCAACCGATCTTCCACATCATCGTCGGAGGCCTCGATGAGCACTTCATGTTCATGGGAATGCCGCGCGAACCCGTGATCTACCAGGCCGTCTCCCGCGCCGTGCCGCACGTGAAGGCCGTCCGCCTGACGGAAGGCGGCTGCGCCTGGCTCCATGGAGTCGTCTCGATCCGCAAGCAACACCAAGGCGACGGCAAGAACGCGATCATGGCGGCCTTCGGCGCGCACACCTCGATGAAACAGGTCGTCATCGTCGACGAGGACATCGACATCTTCGACGACCGCGATGTGGAGTGGGCGATCGCGACGCGCTTCCAGGCGGACCGCGGTCTCGTCGTGCTGCACGACGTCCGCGGTTCGTCGATCGACCCGTCCGCCAGGGATGGGTTCACCTCGAAGATGGGGATCGACGCGACGAAGCCGCTCGCGGCGGATCCCGCGATGTTCGACAAGGCGACCCTTTGACCGGTCGCGGGCGCACGTCAACGTTCATTACGACGACGCCGCATCGTTGACGCGATGCGGGTGCTGGCCTGGATCGTCGCGGCGATCCTGATCGCCCCCGTGGCCGCGGCTCTCGAGGACCCGAATCGCGCATTGCGTCCCAGCCTCGTCGCGGCTCGGTCCGCGATTCCGTCACCCGTCGGCGGGCCGCACCTCATGTCCCCCGATCCTCACGTCGGATCGTGGCCCGCCGGCGCTGTCCAAGGCTCGCCCCTGGTCGGCCCGAGGGCATCCCCCGTGGGCACGGCCGACATCCTCGTCCTCCTGATCGAATTCACGGACGTGGTCCACGAACCGACGCACGATCAGACCTTCTTCGACCGATTCTTCAGCGACACCACGCCGGGCGCGCCATCGATGCGCGCGTTTTACGCGGAGGCCTCGTACGGCGCCCTCACAATCAACGCGACCATCGTCCCGATGTGGTTCGTGAGTGGCCATACGATGGCGTATTACGGCCAAGACGGCCTCCCAGGAATCGACGCCGCGAACGGACCGATCTACAACCTCGTGACCGAGGCCGTCCGGGCGGCCGATCCGGTTGTCAACTTCTCCGCCTTCGACACGGACCGCAACGGCGTGGTGGACCATCTCATGATCGTCCATGCGGGAGCGGGACAGGAGAGTCACGCGAATCAAACGGACCTGATCTGGTCCCACTCCTGGGTCGTCGGCGGGCCATCGCTCATCGTGGATGGGGTTCAGGTGTCCGGTTATACGATGGTCAGCGAAGACTCGCCGCTTGGCGTGTCGGTCCATGAGTTCGGCCACGACCTCGGGCTTCCGGACCTGTACGACACGGACTACAGCTCGGACGGGGCGGGCATCTGGGACGTCATGTCCCAGGGCGCGTGGAACGGGGCGCCGCGGGGCTCCAGTCCCGCCATGTTCAGCGCCTGGTCGAAGATCCGGCTTGGATGGCTCACGCCGATGTCCGGCCCGATCGACTTCGCGGCGGACGCGCCGATCCCGGCAATCGAGACGCATGCCTTTGCCTATCGGCTGCCCACGGTGGTGTCTCCGTCCGAGTACTTCCTGATCGAGAACCGCGAGCCAATCGACTTCGATGCCGCGCTGCCGGCTCACGGCCTGCTGATCTGGCACGTCGATGACTCCCGTCCGAACAACACCGACGACGCACACCGCCTCCTCGACCTCGAGGAAATGGATGAGGGCGTGAACGGGGATCGCCCGACGGATGCGGGCGATCCGTGGCACGACACCGCCGTGGGATTCGGGCCCGACACGAATCCGAGTAGCTTCGCATACGGTCCCATTCCGACGAAATGGCGAGTGCGGGACATCTCCGCCATCGGGGATCCGATGACGGCCACGATCGTCTACTCCGTGCCGAGGGACGTCGCGGTACAGGAGATCCGTGCCCCTTCGATGGTGCCTCTCGGCGCGTCCGTGACGGCGCGTCTCGTCGTGCGGAACGAGGGCGCGACCTCCGTAGACGCCCGCCTCTTCATCCGTGTCTACCGGGATGAGATGTCGCCCGCAAACCTCGTTTTCCAGGAGAACCGAACGGTCGCACTCGCCTTTGGAGAGACGGCCCTCGTGAACGTCAGCTTCCCCGCGACCGCCCTCGGGCGCTACCTGATCGACGCGGCCGCCTCGATTCCGGGAGATGCGATCGCCTCCGACGATGAGCGAATCGTCCATGTGTCGACGAATGCCTTCGCGTTCCGGGACGACATGGAGGCGGGCAACGGGAACTGGACGGTCAGCGGCGCGCCGGACGACAATCCGGAATGGTCGCTCCTGAGCGCGTCCGCAGCAAACGGATCGGCCCACGGAGGTTCGTTCGCCTGGAGGTTCGGTTACGCGTCCAACACCACGCTGACTCCCGCGAACCCGGCGTGGCGCGCCCTCACGTCCGCCACCATCAACGTGACGGGATCGGCCTACCTCATCTTCTATCATCGCTTCGATTTCTCAAATGCAACGGATTCGGGGGCGCCCGGAAACTCTCGGACGACGGTCGAGGTGCGCTACGGCGCCGGACCGTGGGCGGTCCTCGCCACGTACTCCGGGAGATCGTTGCAGTGGGAAGGCGTATCCATCCCGCTCGCCCCTCCCGTGCTTCCGACGACCATGCAACTACGGTTCAATGCGACCGCCGGCGATATGCCGGGCCGCGGCGGCTGGTGGATTGACGACGTAGCCATCGCGGCCCGAGGGCTCACCCACGCCGTCGTCCTGCTGCCGCCGTCCATCGCCGCGGACGCCATCGCGGGGACGTTCGCTTCTGCGAGGCTCAAGGTCGCGAACGTGGGGGACTTCGAAGATTCGTTCCTCGTGAACGCGTCGGTCCCGGTCGGGTCGGTGGCGTTGTTCGCGCCTCCCGGCGGACTCCCGACCCTCGCGAGTCGGTCGGTCGTCGTTGGGCCGGATCGCCAAGCGGTCGTCGACCTCGCAATCCTCGTGCCGCCTGGCGCCGCCCCGGGCTCCTATATCGCAACGATACACACGGCGGGACCGATGAACGCGAATGCTTCGGCAACAATCACCGTCGTGGTCCTTGGAGAGTCGAGCGGCGGCTTCGTCATCGTCGCGGCCATCGCCGGAATCCTAGGCGTCGCGGTGGCCCTCGTCGGGTTCCTGTTGTGGAGGCGACGTACCCGGCGTCCGCCCAAGTGACGGAAAAGGTTATTCGCACATCTCGTCGTTCGACCGCCGTGTTCGTCACGCACGAGCTCCTCCGTCGCGGGGCCGTGGAGGAACGCGCGTACCAAGTGAACATCGCCCGCGCGTGCCTCGAACGATCGACGCTCGTGGTCTTGCCGACGGGCATGGGCAAGACCGTCATCGCCGCGATGGTAATCGCGGAGGTCCTCCGGCAGCGGGGCGGTCGGATCCTCTTCCTCGCCCCGACGAAGCCGCTCGTCGAGCAGCACGCCGCCTCGATGCGAAACGTCCTCGTCGTCGACCGCATCACGCTGTTCACCGGCGAGGCGACCGCCCCGGAGGACCGGGAACTGCTGTGGCGGGAGAACAAGATCATCGTCTCGACGCCGCAAGTCATCCGGAACGACCTGCGGGCGGAACGCATCTCCCTGGACGACGTCAGCCTGATCGTCTTCGACGAAGCCCATCGTGCGGTCGGCGACTACGCGTACGTCGACGTCGCCGCGGCGTACAAGGACGTCCCCGGTCGGCTCGTCCTAGGGATGACCGCGTCCCCCGGCTCCTCTGCGGAGAAGATCCTCGAGGTGTGCGGGAACCTCGGCATCACCGCGGTTGAGATCCGGACGGAGTACGACCCGGATGTCGTGCCGTACCAGCACGAACTGCGGATCGAGCGGATTCCGGTGGAGGCGCCGGATGTGTCCAAGGAGATCCGAAAGCTCCTGCAGACCGTCGTCGACGAACAAGTCGCGCGGCTGAAGAAGCTCGGATTCCTTGCCGGCAAAGCGAGACTCACACGCAAGGACCTCCTGGCCGTCGGAAACGAAGCCCGCGCGCGTCTCGATTCTGGCGTCAAGGACGGCCGGCTCTACGGCGCGATGACGGCACAGGCGATCGCGATGAAGGCGGACCACGCGATCGAACTCGCCGAGACGCAAGGGCTCGGCTCCCTCCGATTGTATTTCGGAAACATGGAGAAGGATCCGAAAACGAAGGCCGACGTCCAATTCCTGAAGCACGCGAAGGTGCAAGAGGCGATCCAACTCGCCGAGGCCACGGAGGTCGAGCACCCGAAACTCGCGAAGACCGGCTGGATCGTCCGCAAGCAGTTCATGGAGAAACCGGACTCCAAGATCATCGTCTTCGCCCACTACCGCCAGACCGCGGACCGGATCACGCAGGAACTCGCGCGCATCCCGAGCGTGCGGCCGATGCGATTCGTCGGTCAGGCGTCCCGCGGAGAGGACATCGGCCTCTCGCAGAAGGAGCAAGTCGACATCCTGGAGAAGTTCCGTGCCGGAGAGGTGAACGTCCTCGTCGCCACCTCGATCGGCGAGGAGGGACTCGACATCCCGCAGGTCGATCTGGTCGTGTTCTACGAGCCGGTGCCCTCCGAGATCCGCACAATTCAGAGGCGCGGCCGGACGGGACGCAGCGCCGCGGGCCGCGTAATCATGCTCGTGACGAAAGACACGCGGGATGAGGCCTACCTGTACAGCGCGCGTCGCAAGGAACGGAAGATGCATGTGGAGCTCGACCGCCTTCGGAAGGAGTTGAAGCAGAAGATCTTCGTCGGAGAGCCGGGCGGGGAGACGTTCGTCGCGGCGGCACCGGAGCGGCGGATCGAGGCGTTGCGAGAGCAGGCCCGCGAGCCGCCCCCGCTTCCGGAACCGCATCGACGCGCGTCGAAGAAAGGCCAGACCACCGTCGAGGATTTCTGACCGCGAATCCGTCTTGATTTTATACCCCGTATGTCCGTATCGAGCCCCGGGCCTCCGGATGGTTCACTGCCCCGAGTGCGGGTGGGAAATCGACGCGGACGACGAGATGTGCCCGAACTGCGGGGCGTACCTCGCGGATTATGAGAACCTCGAGTCGTCCGAGGACGGAACGTAATCAGCCTCGGAACATGTCGCGGCCCGCGCCTTTCAGGAATTCGCCGAAGCCGCCGCTCGGAGCGGGGATGTCCCCACGCACGACCTCTCCGGAATCGTGTACGACCGCGTCCGGTACTCGTAGGTCGAGAACCAGATCGGGGCATGGAGGAACTCGGAGTCCTTCACGTCGACCTGCGTGCGGGCGTCCTCGATCACGTCGACGAGATCCTTCAGCAACTCCCGCTGATGGCCGTCGACGTCCTCCCGGGTGAGGCGCTCCGCCTCGTCCTCGTCGACCTCCGCGTTCAGGAAGCGGGAGTCGCGCACCATGCCCCCGGTGTCGAAGGGCACCTTGAGTCCGAGCGGCAGCTTGTAGTCCCGCGTCGGGAAGTCGCCGGATCGGCGGCCAAGGATTTTCCAGAAATAGTCCCGGCGAAGGTCTCCACTCCGCTTTTCGTTCGTCCCGGTGCGCGTGAGGACGCCGGCATAGGCGGTCGTCGCGTCGACTTCGAACACATAGAACGGCAGGTAGACGCATTCGAGCGATGTGATCCGCGCGGCCCGGCGCAGGTCGTCCGGCTTCATGACCCCACCCCCCATCCAACCCTGAATCGCCCGCAAGGCGCCGTCGCGGTCCATGCGGGCC
>VBLV01000218.1:0-2641 GCA_005879045.1 Methanobacteriota archaeon
CGGCCACGGTGCCCGTGCGGATCGCGCGCAGGAGATGGTCCATCGACGCCCGCAAGCCCAATGGGTCCACGGAGGGAACGGGAGCCGTGCCGCCGCGAAGGCGCAGATACTCGGAGCCGCCGAGTTCCGCTTGAGTCGAGCCGACCAACACGATCGGGTCGCCCTCTCGTTTGAAATCCGACGTCACACACTGTCGCAGGTCCTCGACCATCCCGACGCCGAGCACGACCGGCGTGGGAGGGCAAGGGCCGCGGGGCGATTCGTTATAGAACGAGACATTCCCGGACGGAATCGGGATTCCCAGGGCCTTGGCCGTCGTACCGATTCCTCGCGCCGCCTCGCGGAAATACCAGAGGCGGTCCGGCTTCTCCGGATTGCCGAAGTTCAGGCAGTTCGTGAGCGAATGCGGGTTGGCTCCCACTGCGACGAGGTTGCGGCACACCTCGTCGACCGCCGCGGCCCCGCCTTGAAACGGGTCGATCGCGGTGAAGTGCGGCGTCGAGGCGACCGAGATCGCGAGCGCCCGCCACGAATCGATCCGGGGTCGGATCACCGACGCATCCCCGTGGGCCGCCTTGCCAATGACGCCTTGGAGTGGTTTGAGCACCGTGGACGCGCGGACCTCGTGGTCGTACTGACGGATCACGTACTCCTTCGAGGCGACGTTCGGAGAGGCGAGGATCTTCAGGATCGTCGACCGATAATCCGGGGGCTCCCGCGGGAGTCGGAGGTCCTGACTCGGGCGGATGGCGGGCGGCTTGTACGGTCGCGTGTACTCCGGTCCACCCGTGTAGAATGGGAGGTCCATCTCGAGCACGACGGTCCCTTCGTAGCGGACCCGACACACCTTCTCCGGGATCACACGACCGATGACTGTGGCGGGGACATCGTACAGATCAAAGATCCGCAAGACGCGGTCCACGTTCTCCGGGAGCACGGCGAGCATCATCCGCTCCTGGCTCTCGGAGACCCAGATCTCCCACGGCGCGAGTCCCTCCACCTTCAGGGGGACCTTCTCCAGATCGACCTCGGCTCCGAATCCGCCCCCGAGGGCCATCTCGCCGATGACACACGACAGGCCGCCCCCGCCGAGGTCTTTCAGCCCGTCCAGCAGCCCGGCTTGCGCGGACTCGACGCACGCATGGATGAGCGGCTCCTTCAGGATCGGATCGCCCAGCTGGACGGCGCCCGCTTCCCATCCCTGGACGGCCTTGTCTGTCAGATCAACGCTCGCGTACGTGACGCCGTGGATCCCGTCGCGGCCGGTGCGACCTCCGCCCAGGATGAACACCGCGTTCTTCGATCTAGCGCGGTTCCGCACGATCTGAGACTTCTTCCCGAAACCCACGCACGCCACGTTGACCACGATGTTCCCGAGGTATCCCTCGTCGAACACGATGCAGCCCGCGACGGTCGGGATTCCGACCCGATTCCCGTAGTCGCGGATGCCCGCAACGACGCCGCCAAAGAGGTACTTCGGATGTCTCGTCCCGCGGGGCAACTTCTCCATCGGGTAATCGAGCGGGCCGAAGTGGAGCGGATCCGCAAGCGCGATCGGTTGGGCGCCCATCGCGAGGACGTCGCGCAGGATCCCGCCAATGCCCGTGTTCGCGCCGCCATAAGGCTCGATCGCGGACGGATGATTGTGACTCTCGATGCGCAGGGCGTATGCGTGGTCCTCGTCGAACTCGAGGACGCCGGCGTCCCCTCGATCGATCACGTACGGCGCTTGAACCGGGAAGATGAACTCCTTGAGGATCACCTTGGAGGACTTGTAGCAGCAATGTTCCGACCACGCCTGTCCGAGGCTCTGGAGCTCCACCTCGGTCGGGTCGCGTCCGAGGCCCTGGAAATGCGTCTGAATCCGCCGCATCTCGTCGACGCTGAGCGCCAGCCCCATCCGTTCGCTGATCGCCTCGAGCTCGTGCGCGGAGGCGTCGCGCAACGTGATGTCATGCAGCGGGAAGGGCAGGGCCCTCCGCCGGATGCGATCGCCCAACCCTTCGCCTCGATTCGGACAATCGCCGGCGATACATTATGCTTCTCGTTTCGCCTGGGAGAAACGTTCCGGGACGACGAAGATTGCCAAGAACGTTCAAGTAGCTCCGCGGACCCATGCGGGCCTGCATGCCTCGGCCCTTCCGAGAGGCACTCGCCTCGACGCCGGTGGTCCTCGAAATCGTCCCGCCCGGACGGCGGGTGAGCGAGAAGGCCGTGAACACGTTCGTCGAGCGGGTTCGTGACTCGGTCCGTTCGCTGGAGAACCTCGACGCAGTGAACATTCCAGAGGTCCTCGAGGAGAATCACGCCGGTCAACCGTTCTATCGCGATTTGGATCCGCGCGACTTCGCGGCCCTCCTCGGAGACCTCCGGGTCGACCTGATCGTGAACAAGGTCGTCGCCCACGTTCCGTCGGAGTCGCTCCTTCGACGTTGGATCCACGAATCGCTTGAGCAACACGCTCTCCGAAACTTCGTGCTCGTCGGAGGGAACAGCAGCCGCGTCCGATATCCCGGCCCTTCCGTCGTCGAAGCGAACCGTCTCTTGCGGACCGCAACGCAGGGACGTACCGACATCGCCCTCGGGAACATCACGATCGCGGAACGCGATCACGAGGTCGATCGACTCGTCGAGAAGACGC
>VBLV01000218.1:2661-4755 GCA_005879045.1 Methanobacteriota archaeon
TTCGAAGCGGAGCCGATGGCGACGGTCCTCCGGGCATATGGGAGGCGGTGCTCTTCCCAGAACCTGAAGCCTGCGACCGTACTCCTGAGCTTCGCGCCCGTCTCGGACTACCAGGACATCGAATTCCTTGTCTGGCTCGGAGCCACGGTATCGCCGAGGACGGAAGAGGCGCTCCTCCCTTCCCCCGGTGGCCCTCCTGGCCGGGCGTCGCTGGAGGTCGCGCACACGTTGTGGTCGCATCTCCACGCAGCTGCCGCGCAATCGCATCCAGCGGTGCCGCTCGGAGTGAACATCGAGGAGGTCTCGATCCACAACTTCGACCTCGCGGTGCAGATGGCCCGCGAGTTCCCCTCGTGGCGAGGAGGCGAGGGGACGCCTGCGATTCCGGGCCCCGCACCGGTCGCCCGAGGTCCGAGACGAAAGCGCGGTCCGTGATGATGCCGCCGATGGCGCGGCCGGATTCCTCGCTTCGGACCCGATCACCGCTCGGTCCGGCGATGTTTAAATAGCTCCGCGAATCTCTGCGCCTCCACACCGCTCGGCCGCGATCGGCCGAGGTGCCTCGGGGGAACTGAGGGTGGGCAAAGAGGACCGGGACCAGTGGATCGTGAAGTGCCCGAAGTGCGGGCGAATCCGCGAGTCGTGCCGCCACGTCTCCCGCGACGATGTCCGCCGCATCATCCACCTCCTCGACGCCGGCGTGGAGGTCTACCAGGCGGAGGACGAACGGGAGCCGCCGGAAACCCACGTCCACGAGGCGCCCCGCCCCGTTGCGCAGATCGTCACGCCGCGCTTCACGATGGCCGACCTCGTCTTGGCCGAGGCGACGACGGAGGGCCTCCTCGACGCCCTCACGGAGTTGCGGCACAAGGGCCTCATGTACCGCCGGTGGGGCCTGAAGAAGGTCATGAAGAAGACGAAAGGCTTGAGCTTGCTCTTCGCGGGTCCCCCTGGGACCGGCAAGACAATGGCCGCCGAAGCGATCGCCAGCGAACTCGGACGGCCGCTCCACGTCGTCAACTACGCCCAGCTGGAGAACATGTGGGTCGGCGAGACGGAGAAGAACATCGAGCACGTCTTCCACGCGGCCCTCGAGGCGGGCGCCGTCCTGTTCTTCGACGAGGCCGACGCCGTCTTCCAACGTCGTGGCTTCATGGCGACGCCATGGATGAACCGGGATGTGAACGTCCTCCTGGCCCAGATCGAGAATTATCCGGGCGTTGTCGTCCTCGCGACGAACCTCGCGAAAGTGATGGACCGGGCCCTGGATCGGCGGGTTGACATCGCGGTCGAATTCCCGATCCCGGATGCGGCCCTGCGGCAGAAGATCTACACGCGCCTCGTGCCGAAAGAGGCGCCGCTGTCGAAGGACATTGACTACGAGATCCTCGCGAAGAAATACGTGATGAGCGGGGGTTCGATCCTGAACGTCGTGCGACAGGCGATGCGCACATCCCTCCGGCGCGGCAAGCGTCATCGGATCACAATGGCCGACTTCACGCACGCGGCCGAGCGGGAAATGAAGAAGTCGACCCTCATGGCGGCGGACCACTTGCAAGAACCGGTGCGGCGCGAGCGCATCCGCGGTTACGCCTGAGTCCCCACCGAGATTTACTTCTCGACCACAATCGCGTACTCGTGGATCACCGGATTCGCCAGGAGTCGGCGGCACATTTCCTCGACCTCCTTCCGGGCCGCTCGAGCGTCCTTCGTCTGGAGGTCGATGAGGAACAGTTTCGAGCTTCGGACGCCATGGACGCCTTTGAATCCGAGAAGGTTGAGGGCTTTGTGGACGTTGTCCCCTTCCGGGTCGGTGACGCCCTTCTTCAGCCGAATCTCGACCCGAACCTGGACCATCTCGAGGCGCCCCCGGTGCGGCAACGGTTCCGTCGTGCCTGTCGAGTTCGACGAGGCCTTTGGCGGCAAGCGACCGAATCGCGCCGAGTACGGTGCGTCTGGCGAACCCGCGAGCGGCCACCGCGGTGACCAAACGGTCGTGCCCGATCGGGCCGTGGAGCGCGTGTGCGACCGCGCCTTCCGCGGGCGAGAACGCCGCGGCCAGGCTCACGCCTCGGAGCACCGGCAATCGCACCG
>VBLV01000247.1 GCA_005879045.1 Methanobacteriota archaeon
TGATCGAATTGCAGATCGGGCACAGGACGGCCTGCATGGTGCCTTCGAACGGCTCGCCGCAGCGGGCGCACGAAGCCGCGTCTTGCGGCGTTTCCGCTCCGCATTCGCTGCAGTAGGCGGCCTTGCTGGGGGTGAGGGCGCGCTGGGCCATCGATGCCTGCTCGAGGAGGATGGGATGCCGGGTCGCTCAGTCGTACGCGTTGTACGCGAGGATTTCCGACAGATGCTTCCTGCCCGCCGGGGCCTCGTAGGCCTCCGGGATGCCCAACGGTGTCAACCCTACCACGTGGGCGTCGGCCGGGATGTTCAGGAGGGATTTCACCTTCTCCTCGTTGAAGGTGAAGATCCAGGAGGTCCCCAACCCCTCACTCGTGGCCGCCACGGTGACGTTGGCAAGGGCCATGCCGAGATCGACCGGATACGAGTTCATGTATCCGCCGATCATCGCGACCGCCTCGTCGAGCCGGGCACAGGCGACGACCACCAGGGGCGCGTCGGCCATGTGTCTCCCGTTCGTGCAGGCGCCCGCGAGCTTCCGCTTCGCGTCCTCGTCCGAGACGACGATGAACTTCCAGGGCTGGATGTTGTCCGCCGACACGGCGAACCGCGCGGCGTTCACGACCGCCTGGACTTTCTGCTCGGGGACCGGATCGGGCTTGTACTTGCTCACGCTCTTCACCGACTTGATGGCCTCAAGGACCTCCATTTAGTCCCGAGGCGTCCGATTTGGCGTGGTGATAATAAGCGTTTCGACGCGGTTATTCCCCCGAGGAGAACCCGTACGTCGAGTTCCGGTCGGAACCCGAGACCGTCGTTGACGCGGTTGCGATGGGATCGCTTGCGAGACAACGTTTAAGTCGAGTCTTCTTCTTCCGCGACACGGCGGGCCCGTAGCTTAGCCCGGTTGGAGCGTCCGGCTGATAACCGGAAGGTCGCCAGTCCAAATCTGGCCGGGCCCACTTTCGGCGCGAATTGCCCGCACGGCATGAACAAGTCTCAGCGGTCGGCGGCTTGCTGGCTCGGCGGGTTCGAGTGGACGATTTCTCGGCCGCAACGGGGACAGACCGGCTCCCCGCCCAGCAGCTCTCCGCCGCATGCAGAACACGTGAATCCCCAGCCACGGCGCGGAGTTGGCGTCGGCCCGGTCACCGTCGCAGCAAGGCCGATGATTGAAAGTCCGAACAGAACAATGGCAATCAGAATCGCCAGCACGCCGAAAAAGAAGACCCCGACGGTGCCGATTATTATGCCGGCAATCGCGAGCCACCGAACGTAGGAAGGGCTCATGGTCCTGTTCGCCGAAGGCGAATCGCGCGTGGCGAATTCAAGATACCGGCCAGCTCCGGGGGGAGGGCGCACGACTCGCATCAGAAAGCCCGCGAAACCTTAAGCGCAAAGGTGCCGCGTAAAGGACGTTGTCGCTCCCACGCAACATTTCCCATCGGTGGTTCCTGGTGTGCGTGTTCGTAGGCATCGGTCTGGTGATCGGTACGTCCTTCATTTTGTACTCGTTGCAACCGTCACCGCCACCGCCTACGGACAACCTCGTCTTCAGTCCGGCGACGCTCGTCAACGGCAACACGACGTTCGCGGTTCAGAATGTGTCCCACGGCCCGTACATCTTCTCCGGTTTCCACATTCGGCTCGTCGTGAACAATTTCGCCGGCGGACCGGTCGCGCTCGGGCGGAACAACTCTGCGACTCGAATCGTGATCGGGACCACGGCCTATCGGGTCGTGTGGATCGATGCGGACGGCGACGGGGCCGTGGGCGTGAGCGATTCGTTTTTCGTCTCGGG
>VBLV01000053.1 GCA_005879045.1 Methanobacteriota archaeon
CCGGCCTTAATAAACCTCAAGTACAGGGTGGGCGGTTGTTAGTAGCATGCCGATCGTCAGCGTGAGCATGGACGACTCGATTCTCCGGAGCCTCGACGACGTCGCCCAGCGGCGCCGGTACCGCAGCCGGAGCGAAGCGGTCCGCGAGGCGCTGCGGGAATTCATCGATGTCACGGAATGGGGCAGAGAGGACGGAGAAGCCTCCGTCATCCTCGCGGTCATCTACGAGCGGGGGAATCCGCGCGCGGACCTGGCGATGCTCCAGCACCGCTTCGACGAAATCCGCACGATGCTTCACACCCACGTCGACGAAGCGGATTGCCTTCAAATCTTCGTCGCGGAAGGATCGACAGCCCGGCTTAAGGAGCTCATCGCGCAACTCCGCCGAATCAAGGGAGTGAAGGTAATCAAGTTCATCCAGACCGCGGCCCGTCGATGACGCCTCCGGCGACTGCCTCTTGGCTTGAACCAAACCTCCTCCGCTCCTGGATGGCGAATGAGGACCGATGAAGGTTCCTGTGATCTGCGAGCCCGTCACTCGACCGTGACGCTCTTCGCAAGGTTCCGAGGCTTGTCGATCGGGCAGTCGCGCATCCGCGCCGCCTCGTAGGCGAAAAGCTGGAGCGCCACGCTGACCGGGACCGGCGAGAAGATCCAGGGGATCGACGGGATCTCGATGACGTCGTCCACGAACTTCGGCAGCTCCTTGTCGCCCTCCGTTCCGATCGCGAGGACCGGGGAGCCGCGGGCGCTCACCTCACCCACGTTCGAACGCATCTTCTCATAGGTCGGATCCTGGGCCACGATCGCGATGACCGGGGTCGAGGAGGTCAGGAGCGCGAGGGGACCGTGCTTCAGCTCTCCCGCGGCGTACGCCTCCGCGTGGATGTACGAGATCTCCTTGATTTTCAGCGCCCCTTCCATCGCGACGGGATAGTTCGCATGTCGGCCGATGTAGAACATGTCCTTCGTGTCGCGTCCGTACTTCGCGGCGAGCGCTCGGATCTCGTCCGCCTTGTTGAGGACGTATTGGGCCGCCCGCGGAAGCGACCGGAGCTGATCTTTCAGCCGGTCGAGCTCGTCGTATCCCAGCGTCCCACGGTCCTGGCCGAGCTTCAGTGCGATCAAATAGAGGACAACGAGCTCCGCGATAAACGTCTTCGTCGCGGCGACGCCGATCTCGATGCCCGCGCGCGTGTAGATCGTCTTGTCGACCTCGCGGGAGAGGCTCGAGCCGATGACATTGGAGATCGCGAGGGTCTTGCATCCGCGGCGATGCGCCTCCCGCGCCGCGCCGAGCGTGTCTGCGGTCTCGCCGCTTTGCGAGATGAGGAGGACGAGGGGTCGCTCCGTTGCGCCTTGGCTGTAGCGGTACTCGGACGCGAGCTCCGCGGACGCAGGGATGCGCGCGATTTCCTCGATGATGTACTTGCCCACGAGCGCCGCGTGATATGACGTTCCGCACGCGACGAGCTTCACGCTTGTCACGCCCTCGGACAGGAAGCCGTCCACCTCGAGGTTCGCGAGGCGGCCGAGGAGGGTCTCGTGGATCGCCTGCGGCGCTTCGTGGATCTCCTTCAACATGAAGTGCTCGAAGCCGCCCTTCTCGGCGTCCTCGAGGGACCACGTGATCCGTTGCGGCTCTCGTTTCACGACGCGACCCTCGGAGTCCTTGATGATCACTTCTTTCGGCGTGATGACGACCATTTCCCGGTCCATCACGTACGCGACCCGGTCCGTGTAGCGCAGGAGGGCGGGCACGTCCGAGGCGAGGAAGTTCTCGTCCGGACCGAGTCCGACGACGAGCGGACTCTCGTTCCGCGCCCCGATGACCTTGCCCGGTTCGTCCGCGTGGACCGCCAGGACGGCGTACGACCCGCGGATGTCGCGGAGGGCCTTGCGCGTCGCGGTCTCGAGGTCGCCATCATAATAGGATTCGATCCGTCTGACTCACGAACTTGTGGCCGCGGGCCTCCAGCTTCTCCCGGAGGCTCGCGTAGTTCTCGATTATGCCGTTATGGGCCAGCGCGATCTTCCCGGTGCAGTCGACGTGCGGATGCGCGTTCACCTTCGACGGCGCCCCGTGGGTCGCCCACCGCGTGTGCGCGAAACCGGTCGAGCCCTTCAACGGCGGGAGCTGCGCCTCGAGGTTCGCGATGAAGCCCTTGTCCTTCATGACTTGCAGGGCGCTCCCCACGATCGCGACGCCGGCACTGTCGTAGCCTCGGTATTCGAGGCGCTTCAGGCCGTCGAGCAGGATCGGGAGGGCATCCCGGCGACCCGCATACCCGACGATCCCGCACATCTACAGGACCACCGCCCCCGCCGGGATCGTGCCGCGGAGCTTCGCACCGGATTCCACGCGGGCCCGCTCGTTCACGACCGTCCCGGCCGCCGCGTTCACGCCGTTCGCAATCTCGACGTCCTCCCCGATGAGCACGCCGATTTGAGGGACGGAATGCCAGGTGCCCTCGATGTTCACGTCGCCCGGTCCGGAGGCGGCCAACAAACCTGCCCGCGCGACGACGCCGGATCCGATCACGGACTCCTGGACGACGCTCGCGGGCCCGAGGATGACATCGTCCATCAGAATCGAGTTCGCGACGGTCGTCAAGGCGCCGATGCGGACGTTCTTGCCGAGGCTCGTCGATGGCAGCAGGACCGCGTTCGCACCGATCTCACATCCGGCCCCGATCGACAGCGGGCCCTGGAGGTACGCGCCGGACCGGATCACGCAGCCGTCCCCGATCGTCACACGGCCACGGATCGTGACCGCCGGTTCAATCGTCCCCGCGCGGCGCTCGGCGGTCGTCTTCAGCGCCGCCGCGTTCAGACGGAGCAGGTCCCACGGGTAGAGCGCGTCGACCCACGTGCCTTCGGTGAGAAGGGCCGCCACGGAGGCGCGCTTGGCCAGGGCCGAGACGGCACTCGGCAGATCATTCTGTCCCTCCTTCGCGAGGCGCTCGATCTCGTCAAAGATCCGAGAGTCGAGGACGTACGCCCCCGTGTTGATCAGGTTCGAGATGACCTCCGCGGGTTTCTCCGTGATCGCGACCAGCTCCTTCCCGCGAACGGTGACGACCCCATAGCTCTGGGGCCGCTCGCTCTGGGTGATGAGCACGGCTGGCTTCGGCGCAGCAGCGAGGAGATCCTCGACGAATCGTGCGTCGACCATGTTGCTGCCATTCAGGACGATGAACGGATCCTCGAGGTGTCCGCGGGCCTCCCAGATCGCGTGAGCTGTGCCGAGCTGCTTCGTCTGCGTGACGTAGGTGATGTGGGCTCCGAACGCCTTCCCGTCCTGGAAGTGCGACTGGATGCGTTCCCGACGATAGCCGACGACGAAGATGAGATCCCGTACGCCGTTTTCGGCGAGGGCCTGGACGACGTACTCCAGGAGGGGGCGGTTCCCCACGGGGATCATGACCTTCGGGACTGAGGCGGTGAACGGACCCATCCGGGCGCCCTCTCCCGCCGCGAGGATGACGGCCTTCATGCGCGGTGCACCTGCCGATGATTCCGGCGGAGGCCCCATTCCTCACGTGACTGGTATATCCCTTGCGGGCCCAGTTGTCCGGCTGAGAATTCCATGGGTCTGGGGAAAAGAAGGACCGAGGAGCGATTCGACATAACCGAGGGTGAGGCGCGGCCTGTATTATAAATACACCTACAACTTTCGGATAACCATTACAAAAGCGTTAATAGAATGAGACCGATGATGCGCCGTGGTCCGCCGCTGGCTCGTTGAGGAAACGGCGCACGGCGCCGTGGGACGGGAGGTCGAGATTCTCGATCGACCGGAACGCGTGGCTGCCTTGACTTCGCCGCTCGCATGGCGCATCTTGCAGGAGCTTGCGAAGGCCCCCGACTACCCGAACGCCTTGGCGGAGCGGCTCAAGGTCCACGAACAGAAGGTCTACTACCACGTCCGGCGGCTCGAGGCCGCGGGCTTGTTGGAGGTCCTTCGAGAGGAGGCGAAACGCGGCGCGTCGGCCCGCATCTTGGCCCCGACGGCGGAGGCTTTCGCGATCGTCCTCAAGGGCCGCGGGAACCCGGTCGCTTCTCCGATGCTCCCCCACGCCGGCGTCGTCGCTCGCTTCCTCGAGGAATTCACCCGCGACGGCGTCTTCGACGGCTCGATCGTCGTCGGGTCGCCGTACACGCACGGCCCCTTCAACACGACCGCTCGGGACTCGCCATATGCCGTCGAACTCGGATTCTTCCTCGGTCGGCTCTTCGCCCCGCGGAAGGGGCTCGTGGTCCGCCTCGACACGGAAGTGAAGGCGCTCGGGGCCGGCAAAGAGGAGATGATCCTCGTCGGCGGGCCGGTCGCCAACATCATCACGATGGAGCTGAACCCGCACCTCGCGGTGAATTTCGACTGGAAACAGGTATGGCGGATGGAGTCTTCCCGCACGAGGCGGCCGTATGCGGACGAGCAGGTCGGGCTCATCGCGAAGGTGCGGAATCCGTGGAATCAGGCGCGGGTTATTGTCCTGCTGAGTGGTCTGCATGCGGTCGGCACGATGGCGGCGATCCTCGGCCTCACCCATTTCGCCGAAGACGTGCTCGAAGGCTATTCTCCGGGAGAGGACTTCTATCGGGTCGTCGCGGGACAAGACCGCGACGGCGATGGGCGGCTCGACGCCGTGTCGATCCTCGAGTGATCAGCTCAGCGCGACGCTCTCGTACAGGATCTTGTCCTCGAGCCTCGCGTTTGCCGCTTCGATTGCCTGGACGGCCTCGATGGCCCGCTCTTCGGGTGCGAGGAGCAGGACGTTGACCCCTCGTTCCGCGGCCTCGACGGCGGCGGGGACGACGCCGAACTCGATCCGCGGTTTGAGCCCCAGTTCCTTTGCGGCGGCAAGCCCACCCACGTCGAGCGCGGCGACGATGAATCCGTCCGCGTCACGCAACACACGCTTCGCTGCGGCGCCGGGAGCTGATGATCCGTCCAGGGCGCAAGGCGACGATTCCTTCGAGACTCCGCACCGCCAGGAGTTCGCCTTTCGTCGCATCGTGGACAGCCACCCCAGAGGACGGCGACGAGCGGCCCGCGAACGCCACGAGCACGCCGTCTTCCATGAACAGCCCGACGTGGTTCCCATTGCGAATCGTGTTTCCGGCCATCGCCGCCGTGGTCTCGATGAATGCCATTTCGCGACGGGCTCGCTCGACAAAGCTCCTCAGGTCGACGAGGCGATCGTGGAGGAATTCGACCCCTCTTTTCGTGGCTCGATACTCACCGTCGACCATCGCGAGGAGTCCGTCGCGCTCCAGGCCGTGTGCGTAGTCCGAGCAGCCCTGCACGGTCATCCCGAGGCGCTCCGCGATCGTCCGGAGCCGCGAGTGCCGACTCGTCGTCACCTCATAGAGGAAGAGGACGCGCGTGCTGGCCCGAAGATTCCTCAAGAGTTCCATTGAAAGAGAGAGGGCTCGTTCGCGAATTAAGCCCGCGCCAACATTCTTATATAGTCAAGTTCATCGAACAAACATCAAACGTACTTGAGGAGGAGGGTCAGGTGGGGTTGATTGTGCGGGGGGCTGCCGCGACCGTCGCGGGGTTCATCCTCGTCGTGTGTCTCTCCCCACCCGCCCTCGCGAATCCTGCGGTGGGGATTCGAATTCTATTCGATCTCGGCGACGGAACGTACGTGTGGGCGAACGAAACGGTCTCTGACCCCGCGGTCACTAACGCGACTTGGCTTGCGGTTCTGAGTGCCGCCGACGCGAACGGAGTCGCGATTGTATCGACGTGGTACGCGTCCTTCGGCGTCGCCATTTTGGACCTGGGCAATCGGCACCCACCCGCCGGATTCATCGGCCTGTACGAATGGAACGCGACGAGCCATGGATGGGATCTCACCTCCGTCGGGATTTCAAGCCTCGTTGTCTCCGAAGGGGACACGATCGCGCTGTACAATGCTGGGTTCGACTCTCATACCTTCGATGTGCGCCAGCCTGTGCCGACCCCGGACGATCCGCTGCCTTCGATGGAATTTCGAGGCGACCTTGCGAACAGCGGCTCGTCCAACTCCCGGGCTCCGGACTCCGTCCGACCGATCTGGGACCGCGACACCGGTGCCCGCGAGATTGCCGCAACCCCCGCCGTGGCGTACGGAAAGGTGTTCGTCACCACGATGCACGGTCTCTTCGCGATCTGGACGGAACCGTCGGCAAAGGGCTTCTCTTCCCCCGCGGTGTTCGACCATTCCGTCCTCGTCGGCACCTCGAACGGCACGGTCATCCGTCTGAACGCCTCCGACGGGAGCGTGCAGTGGGAAACGCAGCTCCTCGCGCAGCCGCTCTTCAGCGGCATCACGTCTTCCCCGAAGGTCGCGTTCGATCGGGTGTTCATCGGCACCTTCAACGAGTCGGGCGGACCCGGCGAGGTCGTTTCGCTCTGGGCGAACAACGGGAGCATCGCCTGGCGCCACCCGACCGGGTCCGTGCATTACTCTTCTCCGGCCTACGCTGACGGGTCCGTCTATGTGGGCATCATGGGGACGTACAACACGACGAGCCAGGTGACCTTCGACCCGCCGTACGGAGTCCTCGCCTTGAATGCGGGGACCGGGGAGGAGAACTGGTTCTTCCCGACGGCGGGCTCCGTCGCGGCGTCCCCCGCTATCGTGGGACCGCGGCTCATCGCTCCCTCGAAGGACGGCAATGTGTATGCCATCAACCGGGCGACGGGGACGCTCATCTGGCGTGTTCGTCGGCGGGGGCGCGTTCGGAGGAAATGGCCTCGTGGTCGCCCTGGATGCGACGACGGGAACCCGACGTTGGTCGTTCGCGCCGAACGGGCCGGTGCAGGCGTCGATCACATACGCGGACGGCAAGGTGCTCTTCGCGACGAATGCCGCGCACGGGACTGTCTATGCCCTAAACGCGACGAGCGGGACCTTGATTTGGTCGTTCGAGCCGTCGCCGGCGGAGTACATCCTCGGCTCCCCGGTCGTCGCGGATGGCATCGTCTTCGCGCCCAGCGACAACGGTCACGTCTATGCCCTCGGGCAATCGCTCGCGGCCCCTGTCACTACGCCCACGTCGCTCTCCCCCTGGGTGTATCTGGGCGCCCCGATCGCGGTCGCCGCCGTGATCGCCGTCCTCGTCGCGTTCGCGTTCCGACGGAGGCCACGCCGTGGCCCTTAGGCTGAGCGAGCGGCAACAGGCCATCCTTTTCGCCGCGATCCTCATCGCCGCAATCTCCGGGCTCTACGCCACGACGCTACTCTTGCAACCAACCCCGGTGCAGGCGTCGGTTGTCCGACTCGTGCGTCTCGATGTCGAAGGTGTAGGCTGGTCGATCCAATACGCCCCGCTGACCACGAACAACAACTCGGCCTTCGGACTCCTTCTCGAGGCGTCCGCGAAGCTGGCCTTCCCGGTCGCGTACGTTTGGTATCAAATCCCGCAGGGCGTGTTCGTGACGGCAATCAACGGATCCGTCAATGGGGAGGGGCGCTATTGGCTGTACCAGGTGAACGGCCTGTACCCGAATATCGCCGCGGACCACCGGGCGCTGCATGACGACGATATCGTACGATGGAGTTTCAGCACGGCCCAGGAGGGGATGTAAGATGCCGGGAAGGTGGCACGCCGTCCTCGAACGGGGCCTGGGCGACACACGAACGCGGATCCTCGGCGTCTTCCTCATCGTCGTCGCGGTCGTCGGGACGGTCCTCATGCGTTCCTACGCGAACATCGAGACCGTCTTCGCCGCGAGCCTCCTCGCGGGCTCCCTCCTCGGCCGCTGGTGGACGATCCTCGTCCCGCTGACGGCGTTGGCGGTCCTCCAACCGCTCGAGTGGTCGACGACATATGCCGGCTACGCCCTGAACGCGATGACCGGCATCACGTTCTTCGTGGTCTCCGGCTACGTGTTCGTCGGGTTCCTGGGCCGCCGGATTCGACCGAGGGTCTTGTTCCGCGTGAAGTCCGTCGCGCTCTTCACGACAATCAGCGTGCCGGTGACGATCGCCTACGACCTGTGGACCGCCTTCGGGGAGTGGTACTTCATCACGCGCCCGTTCGGCGTGGGGATCGTCACGATTCTCGAGGCCCAGGTGCCGTTCACTCTGTACCATCTCCTCAGCTCCCTGATCTTCGTGCCGCTCTTCGGGAGCATCTTCCTGTTCCTCCACACCTACGGTTGGCCGGCGCGGACTCCCGCCGCGCCGTCGAAGACACCGGACCGCGAGTGATCAGAGGAGTTCCTGGATTTTCTCCCGCATGCGACGGACCTCTTCGCGGCGACGCTCGAGTTCCGCTTCCTGGTTCTTGATCGCGCGTTCCCGATTCTCGAGGCGGCCCTTCAGCGTCTCCAAGTCCCGGCCAAGAGTCTGAAGCCGAATCCGTTCCCGCTCGGTCGCCTTGTCCTTGCCCTTCAGGTCTGCGGCCGCGGCCCGAACCTTCTCCTTTTCGCCAACGAGGGACTCGCGCTCCTTCTCGAGCGTCCGCTCAACCAGAGATTCGATCGTTGCTTCCTTGCGAGAGACACGCTCCCGTTCGGCCTCAACGTTCTTCCAGATCGCCTTCGTCTCGGTTCGCTCGCGCGCGATCCCAGCGACCTCGTCCTTCAGCTTTTTCTCCCGTTGGTCGAGCGCCTTCGTCCGTGCCTCGAACTCCGCGGTCGCCGTCTCGAGATGGCGTTCGCGCTCCTCGAGGTCTTCGTAGCCCCGCGCGGCCTTTTCCACTTTGACCCTCTCAGCCTCGAGGCGAGCGTCCTCTTCCTGGACCCGTTCCTTCAGTTCGCGGCTCTTCTCGTCCGCCGCTTTCTCCGCATACTTGAGGAGGCTCATCGCTTTCGTTTTCAACTCCGCAGCCTCCTCTTCCCGCGACTCAATTAGGCCAGCCTGGGATTCGAGTTCCTTCGCGCGTCTGCCGATTTCGGCCTTCGAGCGATCCGTCGCCTTCCGTGCCTCGGCGAGCTTCCGACTCTCGGTGGTGAGGCTCTCCTTCGCGGTCCCGAGGTCTTTCGCAATCCGGTCGAGTTCCGCTTGGCGCTGGTCGATTCCTCTCTCGGCCTGATCCGCTACTGCACTTCGCTTGTCGAGGGCCGTGGCGAGGACCTTCAGCGCGTCCTCTCGCTCCTTCGTCTCCGACTGGCGGTCGTCCAGGCTCTTCGCGGTTTTGGCGAGGTCTGCGAGCGTCTCCTTGATGTCCGCTTCGTGAGCCGCGAGTTGGGTCTCCCGCGTCCGCAGGGATTCCTCGGCGGCGGCGAGCCTCGTCTCCGCCGCTTTGGCGGCTGCGAGGCGGCCCTCGAGTTTCTTCGAATCGGATCGCGTGCGCTTGTCGAGTGCCTCGAGCGAAGCCTGAGCGCGGACGACCTCCTTTTGAGAAGCCGAGAGATCCCGCGCGTCCTTCGCCTGGGCCTGCGCGGCCGTCTCGATTGCTTTCTTGTGGGCCGCCAGCTCATCCGCGGATTTGTCCATCGCCTGTTGTCTGCGGTCCAGTTCGCGTCCCCGCTGCGCGAGGCGGGACTCGGTCGCCTCCAGGGCGGCTTCTTTCGCGGTCACGTCTTTCGTTCCGGTGTTCAGGACAGACTCGCGTCGCTCCAGGTTTGCTTCCGAACGACGCAACTGCGCCTCTTTCGCGCGAAATTCCGTTTCCCGCAGGCCGAGCTGCTTTTCTTTCGTCTCGACGGCAGCCAGGAGGCGTCGGGCCTCTTCGAGTTCCGATTTGGCGGCGGTTTCGCGGCGCTTCGTGTCACGGGTCGCGGCAACTTGGTGGTCCTCCCATTCCTTCCGGGACGACGTCTGGAGCTTCTCGCGCTTCGCGAGGTCCGCCTCCGCGGTCGAGATCGATTTCTCTCGCTCGACGTGCGTCGCCTCTTTCGCGCCGATGTCTCGAAGACGTGCCTCCAAAGCCTTCGTTTTCTCCGTCAAATCCGACCGCATCGCATCGACGGCCTTCCGATCGGATCCGAGTGCCTTGCGGCCCCGCTCGAGTTCGGCGTTCGACTCCCGGAACTCCAGCCGCTCCGCGGCGAATCCGGATTCCTTCTTTTCGAGGTCCGCCAGAGCAGCCGCGTGTGCCTCCTCGCGGCGTTCGAGGTCAATGGACCGGGACTCGAATTTTGCGATTGCGGTCTTGTGGGCATCCAGGGCCGAGCGCAATTCCTTTTCCTGAACGCTGAGCCCACGTCCGTGCTCCTCGAGCTGTTTCTCCCGCCGGGCGAGCTTGCTTTCGTCTCGTTGAAGGGCCGCGCGTTCCTCGCTCAACGATTTGTTCGCTCCCGCAACGAGCGACTGGGCTTCGGTGATTTCTGTCTGCAACTTCGTCAAGTTGGCCTCGCGGGTTTTCGCGGCCTTTTCTTGCCGCTGGACCGCGTCGGTTTGAGCGGCGACCTCCGCTCGAGACGCTTCGAGGGCCTCTCGCTCCGAATCGAGTTCCTTTCGGGCCTGCTCGATCTCCGCGTTCGCATCTTTGAGTTCGGTCCGTTCCTTGGCCGCGTTGGTTTGTCGCTTCTCGAGCTCGGCCCGCGCCAAGGCGATTGTCTCGTCTTGCCGTTCAACGAACGCGATGCGAGATTCGAGTTTCGCCTGGGCGGCCTTGAGCCCGGCTTCGCCGGAGCGGAGTTCTTTCTCCCGCTCCTCGACGGCCTTCGCGTCCGCCCCGAGCTGGCTCTTCCGCTTCGCCAGTTCGTCGGACTCTCGCGCAAAGGCGGACCGTTCCATTTTCGAAACCTTCTGGTTCTCCGCCAACGCTCCTTGTGCCTCGGCGAGGTCCCTCTCCCCCTTCGACACGGCTGCCGCGCGGGCCTTGAGGAGGCGATCTTCCCGCTTCGCGGCCTCCGTCTGAGATGCAACTTGGACGCGAGCGGCCTCGAGTTCTCTTGCGTGTTCCGCAATCTCGGCCTCTCGCTTCGACAGGGCCGCTTCGCGCGTGTCCAGTTCCGCCGTCGAGACCTTGATTCGCTTCTGGATGCCTTCGAGTTCCGTGCGGCGGTCCGAGAGTTCCTCCCGTCCCTTCGCGAGCTTGCTTCCGTCTCGTTGCATCGCCGCGCGTTGGGTGATTAGCGCCTTCTCCGCATCCGCGAGCCCCGAGCGGCCCTCCTCGAGTTTCTCTTGGGCTGCCGTGAGGGCCGTCTCGCGAGCTTTGACCGCTCGTTCCGCCTGCTGTGCGGCGCCGAGTTGAAGGGCCACCTTTGCGGCCTCTCCTTCCTGGGCCTTCGATTTCTTGGCGAGTTCCGTTTCACGCTTCTCCAGGTCCGTTGCGTGCTCGGCCGCTTGCCCCGTGGCGCGCTCGAATTCCTTTTGGGCCCGATCGAGGTCGACGCGGCGCCCTCGAAGCTCCTCGCGCAGCTTCCCGAGGTCTGCCTTTTCCTGAGACACCTTGGAGGCGAGCTTCCCGAGTTCCCTCTGGCGCGATTGGAGATTCACCTCGTTCGTCTTGGTGGCCGTCTCCCGCTGGACGACCGCCTCTTCGCGGGATTTCAGGTCGGAAGCGGCCGCCCCCGCTTCCTCGGCAGCTTTATGCATCTGTCGTTCGCGTCGTTCGAGTGCGGCTCGGAGTCCCGCCAGTTCGTCTTTGGCTTCGGCTTGGCTTCGCTCCTGGGCCGCTAGGATCTTCGATTGGGCATCCAGTTCTCGCTTCTGCTTCGTTAGGGCCTCGGTGCGTTCGCGCAGCCCCTGTTCACGCCGGGTCAGGCGGTCGTCCGCGGCGGTGGATCGGGCCTCGATGCGTTGGTCCCGCTGGGTGATCTCCCGCTCCCGGGCTTTGAGGGCCTTCGCCGCCGCCTGGTTCTCCGTTTCCGCCTTCAAGACCTCTTTCTCTCGGCGGACCAGATCCCCCTCTCTCCGCTGGAGGATTTTCGCCGTCGAGTCTTGGTCTGCCTGCGCCTTCACCAGGCGCTTCTCGCGGGACTCGAGGTCCGTTTTCGTCTTCTCGACCGCGGATTCACGGGTCGCCAGCTCGGAGGCTTTCGCGGAAGTGGTGCGCGCCGTCTCGAAACTCTTTGCAAGCGAGTTCGCCCGATGGGTCTCGGACTCAAGCTGGGTCTTCGTGCGAGTGAGTTCGGTCTTGAGTTCGATCTCGCGGCGCTGGAGAGCCCCGTTCGCCGCATGCAGCGATTCTTGGAGCCCGTCGACCGCCTTGTCCCGCTTCGCAATCTCGCGGTCGCGAGCCTGAAGAAGTTTGCGAGCTTCGTCGAGTTCCTTCGAGTGCGTCTCCTCTCTCGCCTTTTCCCGTTGTGCGAATTGTTCTTGCGTCTCCTGCAGCTTCTTCTCTGCCTTCTCGACGCCGCGCTCCCGCTCTTTGATCGCCTTGAGGGCGTTCTCTGCCTCGAGAACTCGTTCCGCCGCGGACCGAGACGCCTTCGCCGAGGCCGCTTCGCGCTCCCGGACCCGAGCCTCGCTGCCCGCCAACGCGGCCTCGCGCTCCCCGAGTGACTTCGATCGTGCGTCGAATTTCGTCATCTGCGATTTGAGCTGCGATTCCCGCTCCCCCAGCTCGCTCGCTCTGCCTGCCCGTTTGCGAAGTTCGTCGACCTCGGCCTTGAGGCGTGCGGCATTGCTTCTTTCGTCATCGACCGCAGCTCGCACCTTCGCGAGTTCTCCGGAAAACTCCTTCTGCCGATCCTGAGCCTGTTGTCGAGCGGCCTCGGCCTCCGCTTTCGCGGTTTCAAAACTTCGAATCGACTTCGCGAGATCTTTCCGTGAGGCGTTGAGATCTTTTTCGAGTGCGGCAGATCGATGGGCCTCCGACTGGAGGGCCGCCTTCGCTCGCGTGCTTTCCGCTTCAAGTTCGAGTTCGCGGCGTTCCAACGCCTCGTGGGCCGCCCGCAGGGACGATTGCAGGCTCTCGACCTCCTTGATGCGCTTCCCATCCTCTCGCGCTCGAGCTTGGAGCAGCTTGCGGGCTTCGTCGAGTTCCCGCTCGTGGGTCTCCTCCCTCGCTTGCCCTCGCTTGGCCCTCTCCTCTTCCGTCTCCTGCAATCTCTTTTCGGCTTTCTCGAGGGCGCGCTCGCGTTCCTTCATCGCCTTCAGGGCCGTCTCCGCTTCGAGGGCTCGTTCCGCTGCCGCGCGGGAGGCCTTCTCCGATCCCGCTTCGCGCTCTCGGACGCGGGCTTCGCTCGCCGTCAGCGTGGCTTCGCGGTCCGCGAGGTCCTTCGATTGGGCGCCCAGTTTCGCGAGCTGGGCCTTGAGCACGGATTCCCTCTCACTCAGTTCTCCGGCCTTTCCTGCGCGCTTCCGAAGCTCGTCGACGTCGTCCTTGAGACGTGCGCCTTCCGCTCTCGCCTCATCGACCGCAGCTCGCGCCTTCGCGAGTTCTCCGGCAATCTCCTTCTGTCGATCCTGACCTTGTCGTCGGGCGGCCTCCGCTTCCGCCTTCGCGGTTTCGAAGCTTCGCATCAGCTTCGCGACGTCTTTCCGCGAGACGTTGAGATCTTTCTCGAGAGCGCCGGATCGATCCGCCTCCGACTCGACGGCCGCCTTCGCCCGGGTGATTTCCGCCTCGAGCTCGAGTTCGCGGCGTTCCAGCGCTTCATTGGCGGCCCGCAGCGACGCCTGCAGACCCGCGACTTCCTTGATGCGCTTCGCGTCTTCTCGCTCTCGAGTCTGGAGAAGCTTGCGGGCTTCGTCGAGTTCCCGCGCACGCGTCTCCTCCTTGGCTTTCGCTCGTTTCGCCCGCTCGCCTTCCGTCTCCTGCAATTTCTTTTCGGCTTTCTCGAGGGCGCGCTCGCGTTCCTTCATCGCCTTCAGGGCCGTCTCCGCCTCGAGGGCTCGCTCCGCAGCCGCACGGGAGACCTTGTCCGACGCTGCTTCGCGCTCTCGGACGCGGGCTTCGTTCGCAGTGAGTGTGGCATCGCGGTCTCCGAGATCCTTCGATCGGGCGTCGAGCCTTGCGAACTGGGCTTTCAGGTCGGATTCCTTCCCGCTCAGTTCTCCTGCCTTTCCTGCGCGCTTACGAAGCTCGTCGACCTCTTCCTTGAGGCGTGCGACTTTTCCCTTCTCTTCCTCGATTGCACTTCGTGCCTTGGTGAGTTCGCCGTTGACCGCCTTTTCCTGATCCTGAAGCTGTCGGCGCGAAGCGTCCGCTTCCGCTCGGACGGACTCCAAGGTGCGCACCGCCTTCGCCAAGTCTTTTCGAGAGGTATTGAGGTCTTTCTCGAGGGCGCCGGATCGATCCGCCTCCGACTCGAGGGCCGCCTTCGTGCGAGTGATCTCGGTTTCGAGTTCGACTTCGCGGCGCTCCAAGGCTTCGCTGGCCGCCTCAAGGGATGTTCGCAAACCTTCGGCTTCCTTGGTCCGCTTCGCAATCTCCCGAGCCCGGGCCTGGAGGAGTTCTCGGTTGTCCTCGATCTCGCGCGCGCGAGCCTCGTCCTTGACCTTGTTCTGTTCTGCCAATCGTTCCGCAGTTTCCTCGACCTTCTTCTCGGTCTTCTCCGCGGCTCGTTCTCGTTCTTTGATTGCCTTGAACGCCTTTTCGGCCTCCAGCACTCGCTCCGCCGCAAGCCGCGACGCTTTTTCGGACTCCGCCTCCCGCGCCTCGATCTGGGTCTCACTCCCCGCGAGGGCTGCCTCCCGGTCGGCGAGGGCTTTCGCTCGCCCGTCGAGTTTCGACCATTGGGCCCTCAGGTCCGATTCCTTCTCGGTGAGTTCGCCGGCTTTGCCCGCTCGCTTTCGAAGTTCGTCCACCTCATCTTTCAGGCGGGCGACCCGGTCCTTCTCCTGGTCGGCGGCGTTCTGGGCTTTCGTGAGCTCCGTGGTCAGCGAGGCCTCTCGGTCCTTGCCCTCGCGTCGTGCGGATTGCGTCTCTGCACGCGCCGACTCCAAGTTCCGGAGCATCTTCGCGAGGTCCTTCCGGGCGTTCTCGAGGTCCTTCTCGAGTTCTGTCGTCCGCTTGTCCGCATGATCCCGCAGCGCCTTTCGTGTCTCCGTGAGCTCGGCCTCACGCGCCTCGAGCTTCGTGCGGGACGATTCGATCTCCCGCTGGGCCTCTTTCACGTCGCGATTCGTCGCATCGAGCTTCTCCTGGAGCCCTGCGAGGGACTTCTCGCGGGCGGCGAGTTCCCGCTGTCGCCCGTCGAGGGACTCGACGAGGGTTTCGACCTCCCCTTCGTGCTTCCGGAGGGACGCTTCCTTCGCGTCGACGGCCGCTCGTTTCTTCTCGGCCTTGTCCATCGCGGCCTCGGCGTCCGCCATGGCGGCTTTGTTCTTCCGCAGGTCCTGGAGTTCCTCCCGCGCCTCCTTGAGTTCGCCTTCGAGTTCCTTCAGGGCTTTCTTCGTCTCGCGTTCCGCGGCCGTACTCGCGGCCTCGAGATCCTTCACCCGCGTCTGCAGGCCGTGGATCGTGTCGTCGTGGCGGGCGATCTGCGCGGTCTTCGCGTCGGAAAGCTTGCGGGCGTCCTCGAGCTCTTTCCGGAGCTGCGCTTCGCGGGCTCTCGCCTCTTCCCGCTCTGCGGCGTCGACCTTCAGTAGGGCCGGCGCGTCAAGCTCTTCCTCGTCGGTCTCGAGGGACTTCCGGGCGTTCTCGCGCAGTCCCATCGGCCATCACAACAGCTGAAGCTGTTCGAGGAGCTTCTCGTAAAGCGCAAACCTCTCCGACTTCGCGAACTTCCGGATCTTGTCCTTCGGCAAGTCTCCGAGCAGCTCGTCGATGTCTTTCATCACGACCTTCAATTCGCCTTTCAGGTTGAGCAGTTCCTTCTGCTGCTCCATCAGCTGGTTCCGCTCCTCCATGAGGCGCTCCATCTGCTCTTCGAGCTGGATCATCCGGGCCTGGAGGGCGCCGAGCTCTTGATCGGACTTGATCGTGACCGGGGTGGGTTCGTCTTTCGACGCGGTGCGGGCCGCGCTGGACTTCTGTTCCAAGTCCCACCGTCGTCGTTCGAGGTCGACTTCCGCCTCGCTCAACGCGTGGTGACGTTCGTCGAGGAGCCGGGCCTTTTCCCGCATCAGCTCCTCCCGCTTCTCGATCTCCCGCTCCCGTTCGTGGACGCGATTCATGACGGTCCGGAATTCATCCTCCCGGCGGACGAAGTCCGACTCCCGCTCCTTGAGCTGCCCGAACGCCTTCTCCCGCGATTCGAGCTCGTGCCGGAACGCAGAAATCCGACCGCGGAGGGACGTCTCGCGTGCCTTCAACTCCTCCTTCTGCATGCGCAAGATGTTGCGGTACGTCGTCTCCATGTCGACGAGCCCCTCCTCGAGTTTCAGGATGTCCTCCTTCTCCAGGAGGAGCGTCTCGATCTGCCGCTTCAGGTCCTCGCGCTCGCGGATGTGGTCGGGATCCTCGGAGCCCTCGAGCGTCTTGATCCGGGCTTGGGCCCGTTCGATCAGCGCCTCCATCTGCTCGAGGCGCTGCTTGCGCCGCTCGAGCATTCGATCGAACGGCTCCGCGAGCTTCCAGAGGGACTCTTCCATCTCTCCTTCGGCGCGATCCGCCTCGAGGAATGATGCCGGCTCGGCGCCCGGCTCCCCTCCGGGCGCGCCTCGGCTTCGTGCCTTCTCGCGGCTCAGTTGCAGGATGCGCCGCAGGTACTCCTCCTCC